>JBDUAX010000345.1:0-4967 GCA_040004455.1 Gemmatimonadaceae bacterium | reverse complement strand
CGAATTGTAGAATGCACGAGCACCGTTGGCTGCACACCAACACCATGCTCCTGTGATCCATCCGGTTTCCGAACGCGCATTCCAGTCCACGTCACGCCGAACCCACCGGGGAGCCAAAGGGTATTCGTGTTCCCCATCGTTCCCGCCGTCGGCTCACCAACAATTTCGCCAAGCTTGTAGTACGAGATCATTTGCAGAAGCGCTTCCCCCGATGCAATAGCCCCCGCATTCGCCAGAAAATATGCTCGCACACGCCATTGCGGCTTCGTTGGTGGAATGGCCCACGTCACATCTTTGTAATTGATCCATTTGCGATCTGGTTGCGTTGCAATCGGTATTTCGTAGAGCGCACTGTGTATCGTGCTGTCAGTCAACAATGACACGAGCATTCTTGGATTCAGACCAGCCAAATTGCGGACGTCAAAAATGATATCTGGTACGCCGCGCAATCTGGGCAGTAGGTCGCTGAAACTGGAATCGCTTTGACGACCGAGGTCAACGTACCATATGCCGCCTTTCACCTTTGAAACTGCCACTGGTTTTCCGGCAGACCGCATTGCGTAATAGATATTCGCGGAATTCCGCAAAGCGGCTGCATGCAGCGTCAAATTACGCATCGGTGCGTTGTTCGTGCGTGATGATTGCAGTTGCAATCGCACAGAATCTTCGATGTCGACATTCAACAGTTCCTGTACCGCGCGATATTCGGCATAACGCGGAGTTGCGCCCGACGTGAGCTTCGCGCGCTCGGCAATCACGTCGGCCATCGGTTTGCCGTTGATGCTCACAACAACATCGCCGGCTTTGACGTCTGTGCGCGTTGAATCTAGAAGTTGCGTGACCATCACCTTTCCTTCTGCCATCCCAAGCAGAACACCAAAAGTCTGCTTCCATCCTAAAGATGTGCGCCGAGTGACGCTGGCGTTGCCGTCGTGCAGTGCGGCGACCAGGCGTTTAAGCGTTGATTCAAATTCAGATGACGTTGCATTCGTTGCGGCCAGCGACAAGCCAGTGCGAAGTTCATTTGCCCAATCAGTCTTCACAACGTCGAAATACGGATAGAAGTGTTGCATGATCATCCACACTTCCGAAATTGCGGCAAGCTTGACCGCACGATCACCAATTGCAGTCGGTTGATTGTATACCGGCACCGGCCTTCTGTTTCTGTACTCCGATTTCCCGGGCACGGTCATCCAAAGCGACGTCGGAACCAATGCGGAGAGTCCTGCACCAAGGTCAACGCGAACCGGCGTGTCGGGACTGTTGATTCCGTTGGGCAGACCCATCACGCTTTGCATGGGTTGCACCACCCTGTTGCTTGAAAAAACTTGCGACGCCGACCCGGATGGCAGACTAACACCGTTATGAACCCACCAGGCGATACCCAGTGAATCCTGACGAGTAGGACGCACCGCTACAAAGTGTGGCGCCGCCCCGTTTGAGTTGAAAATCTTGACTGTTGGTGCGACTCCCGCAAATAGTCTTTGCAGCGTTCGTTGTAACTCATCCGGAGTCGACGACTTCTCGGCAACGCGAATTCCGTCTGTCAGAAATTGCGTCCAATTAGTGGTTACAACTGAATCCGTCGGATGAAAGAAGCGTACGTATCCCGCCAGCCGCGTGAAGGCGATCATGGCATCCAATCCCTGCGCCGTTGCCGCGCGCGGAGCGTCGTACTTTGCCGCAACGTCTCCCTTGAATGATTTCGTTCCTTCAAATCCACCGTCAATGATTGTTGCGACCACTTGCTCTACCCGTTCCTTCGCACTTCCGTCAACTCTCTCAACCGAAATGTCATCCAGCCAAACTGCTCCCAACCCTTGAAGGGTTGCAGCGTATTGAACACGCACCGCATTGGGCGGTACTTCAATCGTTAGCGTATCGAGTATCCAGCGATTGCTGGTGCCGTTCATTGGTTCCGTCGAAATTTCTGCGAAACCAGATGACTTCCCGTCACTAGCGACGAAAGTGACTGATGAATACGCGCCTGCTCCTCGCACATTCTGCGTTCGAATCCATGTTGAAAATCGAATTTTTTGATTGCGGAATTCTGTAACTGAGAATGTTTGCCCAAGAGCGACGCGTCCGTACACGTCCTGCATGCGCGATCGTAACAGTGCGCTGGCTTTTCCACCGTGCGGCGTCACGCTATCAATTCTGACATCGTATTCGGCGGGCTGCCCGTACAGCGTCCAACGGGGAGTTGTAGATGGCTGCGCGGACAGCGTGCACGTGGCCAGCAATGATGCGAGAGCGAAATGCGAGCAGGCGGGCAGGGATTTCATTGGTGTTTTGATCGGGGTGCCGAGTGTACCCCGGAGCGCGGATTTTGGTGATGGGCTCAGCCGTTGATAACTCAGGACGAAGTTCGCCGATAATGAATACGATGGTGATTTCTCGCGAGTTCAAATGCACCGGACCCGGTCGTCATCAATGCACCGCAGCCGTAGATTCCGCCAACCTCTTCATTCGAGAACACATGCCTCGTGCAATTCGGACATTGGGTGCGATTCTGATTGGATTTGTGCTGTTGTTGATCGGCACGTTTCTGGTTGATCAAATTGGACTGCTGCTCTATCCTCTACCGGCCGGAATGAAGATGGGAGAGACGAGCATGGCGGATGTAATGGCATCGAGGCCGACCGCGGCGCTGGCGTTCAATGTCGTGTTGCGACTGCCGCTGATAGTGCTGGGCGCGTTTGTTGCGGCCCGGATTGCGCAGAATAATGCGCAGCGAAACGGCGTGATCGTGGGTGTGTTGTTCCTGATTTTTTCACTGGGGCCGGCGTTTGTGGTGCACATCCCGGCGTGGGTCATTGTAGGGAGTGTGCTGTTGACGCCGTTGTGCGGTTGGGTTGGCGGGCGGATGGCGAGCGCGCGTGGCTTCACCGACGGTAATGTTTCAAGCAATCCGCCACGCGCGATGCCCTGATCAATCCGAACTCCATCAAACTCTCCGCCGTTACCACAATGGAATCCTCCCCCGATCTCGGCGCCCACCCAGCGAGCCGAACGACCGTGTCGCGCCTCTACTTGAGCGCGTGTCGTTGGGCA
The DNA here is from genome assembly GCA_040004455.1 of Gemmatimonadaceae bacterium. Lineage (GTDB taxonomy): Bacteria > Gemmatimonadota > Gemmatimonadetes > Gemmatimonadales > Gemmatimonadaceae > Gemmatimonas. Next base: position 1,913 of record JBDUAX010000345.1, on the reverse strand, counting down.
ATGAGTACCAACGCGCGCTCCAATTGTTCATCACGCCCCTCCAGCACCGCTTTCACCGTTCGATGCACGAGCACGGTTGGCTGAATTCCCACGCCGTGATGCGTCGATCCATCCTGCTTGCGAACACGGAGTCCAGTCCAGACAACGCGGTAATCTCCAGGCAGGACGAACGGATTGACGTCGCCATTCGTGCCAGCTGTTGGCTCGCCAATGATCTCCCCCAACTTGTAGTACTCAACAATTCCCATGGTCGACTCCGCGTAACTCACGGCGCGTCCGTCCGTGAGGAAATACACGTGCGCGCGAATTCGCGGTGTGGTCGGTGCAAGATTCCACGAATGGTCCTCGTACTTCACGTTCCGGCCGTCGGGTTGCGTAATGAGCGGCAGTTCGAATTTGGCGCTGTGTATCGTCGTGTCCGAAAGAGCCGTCAGCAATTTTCGTGCATCGAACGATGGATAGCCGCGCAAATCGAATATGATATCCGTGGCCGCCAACAGTCCTGGCATCGCACTCGCAAAATTGGGGTCGGTTATGCGCCCCATGTCGACGTACATCACTCCGGGCTTGAGCTCTTCGGTTTTTTCCGGTCGCGATTCTGCGGGAATATCTTCACGCAATTCCACAGGTACCGCTCGCAAATAGACATTACGCACCGGTTCGTTCGCGTTCTTGGCTGATTGCAAACTGAAGCGCACCGAATCGTTCACTGCGCCAGACATCAGCGATTGCGTGACGCGATACTCTACAAACTGACGCGTGGCGCCAGGTGTAATCGCTGAACGTTCGGCAATCACTTCACCAATTGGCTTGTTATCAATTGCAAGCACCACATCCCCCCGACGCACATCCGTGCGCGTGGCGTCCATGACACGGGTGACCATTACGTGTCCTTCAATCATGCTCAACCAGATTCCGTACGAACCCGGCGCGTTCTGCGCAGCACGAAAAACGTTGCCATGACCATCATGCAATGCGACGAGCATTTTGCTCAACGTATTTTGAAACACTACCGGGGTTCTGTCCGTCGCGGCGCTGCTTAGTGTCGTTCGAAGTTCCTTGTTCCAATCAACTTTTACAACGTCGAAGTATGGGTAGAAGTGTTGCATGATCATCCACAGTTCGGCGACTGCAGCCAATCGCACACTGCGTTCATTCGCGGATTGCGCCCCCATGAACAATTGTGTGGGAGAGGCACGTCGCTTCGCTTCGTCGGCTGGCAGCTTCGTCCACAACGTTGTGGGAATGAGCGCGGAAACTCCGGCTCCCAAATCAACGCGCAACGGCGTGTCAGGATTGCTGACGCCAGCCGGTAGCGCATCTGAACTCTGTTGAATGATGCGCGTGCTACTGTAGGTGGTTGCCTTTGAGTTGGCCGTCGTTGGAATTCCGACTCCGCGATGCGACCACCAGGCCAGTCCAAGCGCCGTTGTATCAGTTGGTTTTGTGGAAGGCGGTACTGGTGGCTTCTCGTTCGATGCAAACACGCGAACCGTTGGCGCGACGCCCGCGAAGACATTCGAGAGTGTTTTGATCAGGCTGTCGCGAGTCGGCGCCATCTCTGCAGCGCGAATTCCTTTCGTGAGAAAGAACTGCCAATTAGTGGCAACCACCGAGTCGGACGGATGAAAGAAGCGCACGTATCCAGCGAGACGTGTGAACGCGATCATCGCGTCGAGCCCTGCCGGCGATGCAGGGCGCGCCGTATCCAGCGGAACCTGCGACACGCCATTGATGCCTTGCGTTGTTTCGAATCCACCATCGACAACCATGGCCCTTGGTGCACCAACGGTGGATGATGATGATTGCGCATTTGCTGCACCGATGCCGCCATCGTTCACTTTTTCGATGGACACATCATCAATCCATATGTCACCAGTGCCATCGAGCACCACGCCAAACCACAACATGTT
>JBDUAX010000040.1:0-16915 GCA_040004455.1 Gemmatimonadaceae bacterium | reverse complement strand
ATCTCGTGCAGGAAGTGTTCATTCGTGTATACCGCCACATCGGCCGTTTTGATCGCTCGAAGAAGTTTTCGACGTGGATTTATACGATTGCCTCGAATCTGGCCAAGAACGAGCTGCGAAACCGTTCACGTAACCCGCTGGTGCTCTTCCAAGCCATTAAGGCGAAGTTCGAAGATGAAGACCGCCCCTTGCAGTTCGAAGACACGCAATCGCGCCCCGACGACCTGTTCCGCAAGCGCCACCTGCGCGAGATGGTAGAGCTGTCCGTAGCCAAGTTGCCGGTACATCATCGCGAGGTGTTCGTGCTGCGCGAGCTGGAAGGCAAGTCCTACGAGGAAATCGCGGAGATTACGGGGGTGAACCTTGGTACGGTGAAATCGAGGCTCAATCGGGCTCGAACAGCGTTCGCCGATATCATCGCGCCGCTGGTGCGCTAGAAGAAAAGCTCGTCTTTAGGAGGGCCCCGCGGCTATCAAGCCGGGGGCCAGAAACAAGAAGCGAAACTCAGCCGGCGGCCTTTCTCTTGAGGCGTTCGGAACCCGATGCTTGAAGGCGTGTACCCTTCGCACAGGTTCGTTCTTCGTCACGGCTGGGTTTCGCTTTTTTCGGGTGTCAATGGACTGTCGCGAGTTTCGTAAGCAGCACTTCGCGTATCTTGATGATACGCTCCCAGGCGATGCAATGAGCCTGGCGCAACGGCATATCATGAAATGCGATTCATGCGCTGCACACGACACCATGGTGCGGCGTTCGCTCATGTTGGTTCGAAACGTAAAAGTTCTCGAACCATCCGCCGAGTTCCGGCGCAAAATGCAAGCTCGGCTCGATGAAGCGCGATGTGAAAAACAACAGGAGCAATTGCGCGCTGTTGAACGTGCGAACCATCCGCAAATGCGCGCATCGTTTCGTCCGCCTGTAATGTTTTCAGTCTTTGCCGCCGGTGTGCTGGTGGTCGGAACAATGGTCTGGCGTGACAGAACGCCGGCGCCCGAACAAATTGTCACCATGCAGATCGCACCCACGATTCAACCGGTGATGAGCAATCCGCTCGACTCAGTCGTGCCGCCAGCGATTTACGTAACGCCTGCAATGGTGCACGCGATGGCAACCGGAAATCCAATGTGGCCGGCCGCCTTTCTGGTTGATGATGCACCTTCGCAATTGATCAACGCTGATTTTACGCAGGTAAAATCAACGCGGTAACCGCGCAGTTTTTGCAGTTAAAAAGATCGCTGCCCAGAAATGGCGCAGCGATCTTTTCTTTTGTTCAATTTTGTCTCAGTGATCGTGTAACGCGGGACCAGTGCCAAGCGCGTAGTTGACCAAATCTCTCAACTTGAAATTCGCGCCAGTTACTGGTGTCCAGAGCGGGTCCATAGCGAGGTACGACGTGCCATCACCAAAAAGAAGTCCGAGAAAAACTTCTGCGACAATGCGTCCACCGACCTGACCCAGCTGCGGTGTTACACGCGTACCACCCTCCGTAACCGGAATTGTCATTTGCGTCCTGTTCTGCGCTGCCTCGGCGAGAATGTACGTCCATAGCGGGCAATTTCCCGCGAACACTGCGCCGTTGCCCCCCTTTGAATTCACTGCGCTGACAATTGGACCGATGACATCGCCAGGATCGGGTGCGTCGACTGCTTTGCCGATGATGATTTGCGCGTCGGTGAGCGGCACAATTCCCATGGCTCTTGCAACCGCTTGACCCGACGGCAAGCCCAGTGCCCATCCACGACGCAGATTGCGTTCGCCGAGTGATGGTGGTGGATCGTCGGCAACAGTCAGTGGCAAGTTGTGCAGAAATCCGACGAGCGATGTATCGAGCCGATACGCGAATTGCAAACGCCTGGAGTTGGTTGCTGCATCGTGACCGCTTGAACGAATGTCGATGTCGATGAGGCGACCCCAATCGAGCAAACGTCCCGTGGGCATTGGACGAAACCCGGTAAGGCCTTCCTGACCCGGGGGGGAAAGCGGTGGAAAAATTGGCAGCAGCATGTTTGGCGAATCGTTGAGTCGATATCCAGGACGAATCATTGAATGTCCAAGCCGATACGCCGCCACCGAAAATTCCACGGGCATGAATGGACTGTGTCGCCAGTGATAGAATCGCAATTTTTTCTGATCAAAGCGTCCATCGGTTTTGAGCGCACTCAATACGTCCGACGAAACAATGCGCGACAGAAAATCATTGACGACCACATACTGATAGTGAAAGCGAACCAGTTGCTGAATATCGGAAAATGAAAGCGACGGATTGTCGTCTACCATTCGGTTGTGAAATTGCAGCATCAACCCCTGCAACTGCGAGATCAGACTGTTTTCGTCGTTACGCGGATCGCCAATGAGCGCGCGACCTTTGAAGCGGGGCAGATCTTTGCCGTGATGCCCGGGATTTCCGTTAATGGAATCCCCCTGTTGAAATTTCTTTCCCGTGTACATGTATGGCTGATCGCCGGGACCGCGACCGTACACGTTGTCGAGATTGAAAGTGGGAGTACGGAAATCAACGAGACCATCCGGGTCCATTTGTTTGGTCAGACTGCTCGCTGGATCGAACGTGATATCGTGATCGACAAACTGACCGAAATACGTATACAGTGCAGGAATGCCACTCTCTTCGGCGTCAAAACCGTCTTTCGGATCATCAGGATCGGACGACATTGCTTCGCCAAGTGCATGCAAATTGGCAAACGTCGAACTGTCGTCGTTTCCGAATTGCGCGGGTGCCAAATTTCGGAACATGCGGCCGAAGCGACCTTCGAAGAGCGGCGAGCGCGTTGCGTCGAGGCCTCGCGGCGGAATTCCGTGAATACCAGACATGATTGTTTTCCTCGGTGTTGAATGCGTGACATTAACTGCATTGAAATTCGCTTCCGACCGTTTGGGATTAGCCGGGGCTGTGGGGGCGAAAACCATACCACTTCCAGAACATTTCAGCAAGAACACACATTGCAGAAGTGCAGAGAACAACCTGTGACGGGTCTGTCAAGAATCTGACAACGCTATAAAGTGTGTGCGAATACTTTCTCTAAATTCCTGAGACGCGATGCGGTACGTACGGTGATTCGAGATGGGCACGCTCATCGCTTGTCAGAGAAAGTGTGAGCGCCGACACAGCGTCGGTCAAATGTTGTGGTTTTGATGCACCAATAATTGGCGAAGTCACTTCGCTTTTACCGACAACCCATGCGAGAGCAACTTGTGCACGAGAAACGCCGCGCTTATTCGCAATTGTTTCGACAGCGCTTGCAACCGCGCGATCGGATTCGGATTGGTCATACAGAGTCTTGCCGAAGTTATCGTTTTCCGAACGTTCTGATGATTCGTTCCAGGCGCGTGTGAGCCGGCCGCGCGCGAGTGGGCTCCATGGCAGCACTCCAATTCCCTGATCAACACAGAGTGGCAACATTTCGCGTTCTTCTTCGCGATTGAGGAGATTGAGATGATTCTGCATGCTGACGAACGAAGTCCAACTGTTCAACTTCGATGTGTACAGCGCCTTGGAAAACTGCCACGCGAACATTGACGACGCGCCGATGTAGCGCGCTTTTCCGGCTTTCACAACGTCGTGCAATGCTTCAAGCGTTTCTTCAATTGGAGTTGAATTGTCCCACCGATGAATTTGATACAAGTCGACGTAATCGGTGCCAAGCCGTCGCAAACTGTTATCGATTTCAGCGAAGATTGCTTTGCGCGAAAGCCCCGCACCATTTGGACCGGGGCGCATGCGGCCATTCAGCTTCGTTGCGAGTACGACATCCTCACGTTTGGCGAAATCCCTGATCGCCCGCCCGACAAATTCCTCCGACGTGCCGTCGGAATACACGTTGGCGGTATCAAGAAAATTGATGCCGAGTTCCAACGCCTCCTTGATAATCGCTCGGCTTGATTCTTCGTTGAGAGTCCAAGTGTGAGTGCCGCGATTGGATTCGCCAAATGTCATGCAACCAAGGCAAATTCGCGAAACATCCAGGCCGGTTTTGCCGAGTTTGATGTAATCCATTGTCAGTGCGCTCCTTTTGAGTTTCCAGCAATATCGAGCGCTCGAAATTCTTCATCTGACAGGGTGTTATTTGCAGCGGCCAAATTTTTTTCAAATTGCGCAACTTTGGAAGTGTCGGGAATTGAAAGCATGACCCGGCTGCCGCGGTCAACGAGACTGTATTTGTTCTGGAGTCGCTTGAGCGTACGAATGCATTCTTCGCCTACGGCGGGCTCATCCCATGTGCCGCGTGACACAATGCGCATGGCGCCGTAATTCAGGCGGTTGATCGTGGTGTCGCCGCCACGCTTGAATGTGCCGGAATATGCGGCCGAAATGTCAGACACAATGCGCTCCTTGGTTTCTGATCCCGCGTCGGATGTAAGATTGCGCGGTGACGCAGCAGTTGCTGGCCCGGTTTGTATCTCGTAGGACGAAGAGAATAATTCATGGAGCATCGCTGTGCGGCCAACCACTCGATTATCTGCAGCCACCCGTCTATGTCCCGCCTCACGCACTTGGACCCGGTGAGACGCATTCGGAGTCGTATGCTGGCATGGTCAAACGGATTATCAAACCGGTGCCGCGACCTATTTGGTGGCTGGTTTCTACTCGGTACGCGCCGCGTTTCCGGTAAACGAGAAATACGTTGTTCGCAGGGAGCCCGTCCCGCTGCAGATTCTTTCCGGCATATTCAACTGACAACGGCTGCCAGACAATAGCTGCGAGTCAGTGGCGGTCGGCTAATGGCAACCAGTTCGAGAATGCCGATTGGGCCTTTTCGATCAGGCATCGCTGGTTGGCCCGCGGTATCTTTCACGCATGCCGCCGCGCCCCAGTAGCACCCCTCGAGAAAGTTCACCGCAGAGAACCGTTCTGGCGGCCATACAATCGAGCAAATTTGCGCCGGTGTATTACCTGTTTGGCGACGATGATTACTTGAAGGACGTTGCAATTCACGACTTGCTGGAAGCAGCACTCGATGGGTCAACACGCGACTTCAATTGCGAAGTGCGTCGGGGCAACGACATGGACGCCGAAGCGGTGAACGACACGCTGGGCACCCCGCCAATGTTGGCCGAACGACGCGCTGTAGTCATTCGAGATGTCACGTCACTCAAGAAGGTCGCACGCGCGCAGCTGGACAAATACCTCGCACGACCGGCAACCGATACACTCTTGCTGCTTGTGTCACCGTCGGGCACAAAGGAAGACGCTGGATTGGCCGAGTTTTCGGTGTTGCTGAACTTCGAGTTGTTGCCTCCCGAGCGCGTTCGCAAATGGATACAGCATCAGACAACCACAGTGCTCAAGGCCACAATCACTGATGATGCGGTGAAGTTGCTGCAGCAAGCGGTGGGCAACGATTTGCAAACGCTGGCCGGCGAACTGGAAAAGTGCGCCAGCTACGTACTCGGCGCGCACGGATCGAAAGGTGCGTCAACGTCGAACGAAATCGATGCCGAAACTGTCTCAGAAATTGTTGGTGTGCGTCGCGGTGAAACGGTGACGGATTTGTTGGACGCCGTTGCACGTTTTGATGCGAACGCAGCGTTCAATCTGGTTCCGTTCGTGCTGCAGCAACCGAAAATTTCGGCGGTGCAAATTGTGAACATGCTGGCAACGCAGGCATTTGCGCTGGCGTACGGACGTTCACGAAAAGATGCCGGAATCACAACGAGCCGACTTCCCAGCGAATTTTTTGCGTACCTGAAAGAAGTTGGGGGATTTCCGGGACGACCCTGGGGAGAGGCAGCGTCGGCGTGGACGAAAGAAGTTGAAGGATGGAGCGCGCGCAGTTGCGAGCGTGCGCTTGAGCTGCTGTTGGACGCGGACATTGCACTTAAGGAAACAGTAATTTCCGACAGCGAACAAACGCTGACGTCGCTGGTGTTGGCGTTGTGCGCGCTCCGGTCGCGTTCGCGTAAAGTCGCATGAAGTTCTTTTCCATCAAAACATCTTCGAAGGACTTTCGAAGCCACATCACGAATTCAACTTGAATAAGCTCTCGAGTCGTTCAGCAAACCTGTTAGCGCGTGTTGCGAGCAAGGCCGCAATCGTGGCACTGCTCACTCTCTCTGTTTCCAGCGCACGCGCGCAGGGCACGCCGCCGGTTTCGCCGGCGGTGTCAGCAGCCGCGGCGCGAGCGCGCTCGTTGGCAGATGCAGGAAACGGTGCCAAGGCTCGCGAACTGCTTGATTCGCTGGTGACTGCATCGCCACGAGAATCGCTTGAGGAGGCTGAAGCGCTCTACTGGCGAGCGCTGTTCAGCGAACAGGCGGATGATGCAGAACGCGACTGGAAGCAACTCGTTGTGGACGTTCCATTTTCGCCACGAGCCGCCGAAGCGCTCTTGCGTTTGTCGGAGCTGGAATTGACGCGAAGCAACGCGGCGTTAGCCCGTCAATACGCGCTGCGTTTGCTGTCTGATTATTCTGATTCTCCGGAACGACCGCGCGCAATGTTGCTTTTGACGCGCCTGTATTTCGATGCGAACGATTCGCCGCGGGCATGTGGTGTTTTGACGGTGGTACGACGCGACGCACCGTTGAGTGCGGTGGAAGTGCGTTTGCAAGCGGATGAGTTGCAGCAGCAATGCCGAGGTGTGCGCGAAATTGCGATGGGTGCTACGCCGGATTCGACGGCGTCGGTACCGATAGCGACTGTTCCGCCAAGTGCGCCTCCCCTCACTGCACCGGTCAATCCACCGGTTTCATCGGCAACCAAACCACCAGTTACAACGAAAGTTGCACCGGTCACTACGGCGCCCGTAACGCCTCCGAAAACCGTTGCGGCAGTTACTCCACCACCAACTACGAAGGCGCCCGCGACGACATCGACGGCGGCGACACCACCACCGGTAATTGTGCCTCCCGCTGTAAACGCGCCGCCCATTTCAAATCAGGGCGACACCGCAGTTTTTAAAGTCGAGCCGCATCCGTCGAAGCCACCCGTTGTTGAGAAGCCGCGTGCGGTTGGCAAATGGACGGTGCAAATCGCGGCGTACGATTCACGGGCGCAAGCGGAAGCCTTGGTGCAACGATTATCTGCCAGGAAAATTGATGCACACAGCGCGGGATCGAAGAAGCCATTCCGCGTGCAGGTGGGTCGCTATGCAACGCGCGCCGAAGCAACGAGCTCGCTTGTCGCGCTCAGGAAGAAAGGCCAAAAGGGATTTGTGACCGAGGTGGGCACGCCATGAGTGGTGTGGCAACACCGCTGATGCAGCAGTATCGCGAAATCAAGAGTCGTCACCAGGATGCGATTCTGTTTTTTCGCATGGGTGACTTTTACGAAATGTTTTATGACGACGCCGAAACAGCGTCCCGCGAAATCGGTCTCACGCTAACGTCGCGCAACAATGGTGGCGCGGCGGAAGTGCCGCTGGCAGGAATTCCAGTAAAGGCGGCGGCCGAATATTTGCGTCGATTGGTGAATCGCGGTTTTCGCGTCGCAATTTGCGAGCAAGTCGAAGATCCAAAACTTGCCAAAGGCATTGTGCGGCGAGAGGTCGTGGAGACGATCACTCCGGGGGCGGCGTTCGCTGACGATATGCTCGACGGCGCGCGCGCAAATTATGTCTGCGCATTGGCAACGGCACGCGACACGTTCAAGCAGGGGTCCCGCGACGTGTTTGGTTTGGCTGCAGCCGATTTATCGACGGGGGAATTTCGCCTGATGATTGCGCCCGTTGCCGACGCGTCGGCGCTCATTGCGCGCATTGCTCCGCGCGAGTTACTCGTGGTGCGCCCGAGTGACACGAACGACGTATCGCAGGCTTTGGACAACGCCCTTAAGTCGCTGGATGGCGTTCTCACTACGCAGCGCGACGGTTGGGAATTCGATGCCGCCATGGCGAGCGACGAACTCACGCGACATTTCAACGTGCGCGGGCTTGAGGGATTTGGTTTTGGGGTTGATGATCATGCGGCGGTTGGTGCGGCCGGTGCGTTGCTTCGCTATTTGCGTGAGTTGCAGCCATCGGGTTTGCCGCATCTGGCGCGTCCCGTTATTGAACGCCCAGGTGGCACCATGCCGCTCGACGAAATGACGCGACGCAACCTGGAATTGGTTGAATCGCTTCGCGGCAGCAGTTCGAACAACAATGTTGGCGGTACGCTGTTGTCGGTGCTCGATCGATCGGCGACACCGATGGGGCAACGGATGTTGCGGCAGTGGTTGTTGGCGCCGCTACTTGATCGCGCTGCTATTGAATGTCGATTGGACGCCGTTTCGGCCCTCATTGCTGATCCGATTTCTCGCTCCGCGTTACACGACGCGCTCGATGGTGTGCGCGATATTGAGCGATTGGCGAGCAAGGCCGCAGCAGCGCGCGCAACGCCGCGAGAATTGCGCGCGTTGGGTGATTCGCTGTCGCGATTGCCCTCGGTGGCACAGGCCGCGAGACGCGTGCTGGTTGAAGCCAACAAGCGAAACGTGCGTGGTGGTTTACTAGAGACGCTATTGAGCGAGTGGGATGACGGTGCCGACATCGCGCATCGCATTACGAGTACACTCGTAGAGCGTCCGCCGCTGACGCTGGGTGACGAACAAACCATCGCCACTGGCGTTGACCAATCGCTGGATGATTTGCGTGCGCTGCGTGACGGCAGCAAAGACTCAATTGCAACCATCCAATCGCAGGAGCGCGCGCGTACAGGAATTCACTCACTCAAAGTCGGTTACAATCGCATCTTCGGGTATTACCTGGAAATATCGAACGCGAACAAGCATCTCGTTCCCGACGACTATCAACGTCGCCAAACGTTAACTGGTGCCGAGCGTTATGTAACGCCGGCGCTCAAGACGTACGAAGAGCAAGTACTGACCGCGGCCGAACGCATTGAAAATTGCGAACGTGAGTTGTTTGAAGCACTTCGTCGCGAAGCCGGCGCGGCAATTGCACGCTGGCAGGAAGTTGCGCGACGCGTTGCAACGTTGGATGTGCTGGCGGTGTTCGCTGATGTTGCGGAACGACAGCACTACGTGCGACCGCAATTCCATGACGAGTTTTCATTGGAAATTGTCGGTGGCCGCCATCCGGTTGTCGAACAGATGATGGCGCGCGAGAAATTCATTCCGAACGATTTGACCCTCACCAACGAAGGGCGATTGATCATTCTTACTGGCCCGAACATGGCTGGTAAAAGCACGATACTGCGGCAAATCGGATTGATTCAGCTGATGGCGCAAATTGGCACGTATGTTCCGGCGGCGCGCGCAACGTTACCCATTGTTGATCGCTTGTTTACGCGTGTTGGTGCGAGCGATAATCTCGTGCGTGGGCAGAGTACGTTCATGGTGGAAATGAGCGAGACGAGCGCCATTCTTCACACAGCAACATCGCGCTCATTGGTGTTGCTCGACGAAATTGGTCGCGGAACCAGCACGTATGATGGTGTTTCCATTGCGTGGAGCGTGAGCGAGCATCTGCACGACGCCGTCGGATGTAAAACGGTGTTTGCCACGCACTATCACGAACTCACACAACTTGCGAATGAATTGTCGTCAGTGCGCAATTTGACCGTCGCCGTGCGCGAAGTTGGCGATCAGATTCTGTTCCTGCACCGACTCATCGAAGGTGGTGCAGACCGCTCGTACGGCATTGAAGTTGGACGACTCGCCGGTTTGCCAGCCGCCGTTATTTCCCGCGCGAAAGAAGTGCTCGCGCTACTTGAAGGCGAGGGGGAGCAGATGGCAGTGCGACTCACTGCCGAAGGTTTGCAAGCACCGAAAGGCGCAACGCGACGCGGGCCGCGCATGGTTCGCCCGGGATCAAACACGCCGTCGCCACAACTGGGCTTTTTTGGTGAAAACGGCGCCGCCGCGGACCCCGCGCTGTCGGCTCTTAAAAATCGCGTGTCGTTAATGGACACCGATCAGATGACGCCAATGCAAGCGCTGACCGAATTGGCGGCGCTCAAGCAATCCATCACCCCATCGTGAAGAGCGGCGAGCCGCAGCCATTCAAGCCAACGAAAGAGCAACTCGCTGCGGCGGCGCACCAAACGCTTCCTGACTTGATTGCCTCCGATTTGCGCGTGCTGTTTTGCGGCATTAATCCGGGATTATACACAACGGCAATCGGACACCATTTTGGCCGGCCGGGCAATCGCTTCTGGCCGGCACTGCATGGATCCGGGTTTACGCCGACGCTCGTGAGTCCCTGGCACGAACGTGAACTGCTCAAGCTGGGGTTGGGTATCACCAACGTCGTTTCGCGAACTACCGCGGTGGCGGCCGATTTGACCGCGAACGAGTATGTCGAGGGTGGCTTACGGCTGCGTGCAACTGTAGAGCGGTACCGACCGAAAGTGCTCGCGGTACTTGGCGTGACCGCGTACCGTTCTGCGTTCCGGGCGCCGAAGGCCACACTGGGGTTGCAGGCGGGCAAGATCTTTGAAACGTCGCTGTGGGTAATACCAAATCCGAGTGGCCTGAACGCGAATTACCAGTTGCCAGACCTCATTCGCTTGTACGGCGAGCTGCGTGATTGGGTGGAATCGCACTGACGTCGGCGCGATGATGTTTGATGGTCTATTTTTCCGTTCTCCATCTGCAACTTGCTGCTCGCAACCTACGCACCGCAAATCTGCGCTTCGCTAATCCGCTATCCGCACATTTGCCCTCGGCATCCCAGTCATCACACATGCGCACTTCACTTCGTACAATTGGTGCAATGCTAACCGGAATCATTGCAATAGCTGCACTGTCGTTTACGACAATCGCGGCCGCGTGTTCGGGAGACAAAGCACCAGCTGACACCGCGGCCATTGTTCCCGTGGTGACCGCTGCGCGTACGCCCACTTACACCTATGAAATTGTCGCGACGTACCCGCATGACACCGATGCGTACACGGAAGGACTGCTGATACACGAAGGGCGCATGTTTGAAAGCACTGGTCAACCGGGCAAGTCGTTCGTGCGCGAAGTCGATTTGAAAACAGGTGCTTCAATTCGGCAACACAACATTGACGCGAAGTATTTTGGAGAAGGCATCATTATTTTTGACGACAAGTTGTACGAGCTCACCTGGAAAGATGGCATCGGCTTCATATACGATTGGAAAACGTTCAAGCCGCTCAGCGAATTTCACTACGAGGGGCAAGGCTGGGCGCTTACGACCGATGGCAAGTCGCTCATCATGAGCAACGGCTCATCGGTGATTGCGTTTCGCGATCCGGCGACGTTCAAAGTGACAAGTGCGATAACGGTTACCGATCATGATGTGCCGGTCGAGAAGTTGAATGAACTGGAATGGATAAAAGGGGAGATTTGGGCGAATGTGTGGGAGACGGATCAAATTGCGCGCATTGATCCCGCAAACGGGCACGTCGTCGGTTGGATTGATCTCGCGGGAATTCTACCGGCTGCGGATAAGAAAGGGGGGGAGGATGTGTTGAATGGCATTGCGTACGATGCGAAAAACGATCGCATTTTCGTGACAGGAAAAAATTGGTCGAAGTTGTTTGAGATAAAACTCAAGCCGAAAGGTTAACGGGCGCTGAACGAATCCTGCAAATCCCCAATCATTTTGGCGAGAATTGTTCAGGACACGACAGTCGCGGATGAACAATGAAAAGTATACAAATGTGTTCGACTCGTAATCTGGAACACAAAGCAACGCGTTCAACGTGGCTAGTTTGGGCGACTCGTTTGGTTTAAGAACGACACACTCAGGAAGCACACATGAATCGCGGCAGTCATTTGCAGTGGCTGCGAGCCTGCATCGCTATGGGCTCGCTGTTGGTATTGGGCGCATGCTCAAAAGAGAGCGACGTATTCTCGGCGGCGCCGACCAGCGATAGCCCTCGAAAAAGTCAGAATGCGGTAGCAGCGTCCGATTCAGGTATCGTCGAAACAGATACCACTATTTCAGTCGAGACAACTGTTCAATTGCATTGGAATGAATCGACGGCGATATCCAGTCAGTCGGGTGAAAGCCGGGTCGTGGTCTGGCCGACGTGGACGGTGAGGGATTCCTCCGTTACGACGTTGACATCAGCATCCGGAATGTACGCAAGGTTTTCCGGCAAAGTGGCCGGCACGACGTACATCGTTGGCAGATTAGGCAATCACGTTGATTCGTTGCGACTTACTGTGGTGGCGCCGGCCGACTCAGGGAATACGGATTCAACGCCGATAACAATCTCGTTGTCGTACGTCGCGCCCGATTTGCCGGCAACGGTTGATGCCACGTATCCAACTCTCACCGGCACTTCGCGTTTTGTAACGGCCGGGCAGGATTTACAAGAGGTTCTCAATGCGTCAGTGCCGGGCGATGAAATTGTGCTCGCAAACGGTGCAACGTTTATCGGGAATTACACTCTGCCCGCCAAGGCCCCGAGTAGCAACTGGATTGTCGTGCGTGCTGAAATTGTTCCAACAGGCGTCGGCATACGAACGAGTCCAACTGCGGCCGTGAGTGTTGCAAAAGTCATAACGCCGAATTCCGGGCCGGCATTCCTGGCCGAGCCCAGTTCGTCGAACTGGCGACTGGTGGGATTTGAAGTGGCACAGAAACAGGGCAGCGGATATAACTACGGCATTGTGACACTTGGATATGGCAACGAGGCAACGCTTGCATTGCAGCCGTCGAATATCGTGTTTGATCGTATGTACGTTCACGGTTCGACGACGGACAACAATTCTCGCTGCATCTCTTTGCAAGGCCGTTCAATGGCCGTCATCGATTCATGGGTTAGTGAGTGTCATGCGAAACCCAACGATGCGCAGGGAATTTGCGGCTGGAGCGGCGCTGGCCCGTATCTTATCGAGAACAATCATATCGAAGGTTCTGGTCAGGCAATCATGTTCGGGGGCGGTGACCCAACCATTCCAAATGTCATCCCGAGTGACATCACAATTCGGCGCAACCACTTGTACAAGCCTATCAGTTGGGCTGGCACATGGACGATTAAGGCGACGTTTGAACTCAAAAACGCAAAGCGTGTGTTGTTCGAGGGCAATGTACTCGAAAATCATTGGGCCGACGCCCAGGTTGGCTTTGCAATACTGTTTCAAGCAGTCTCTCAGGATGGAAACGCTCCATGGTCCACTGTTCGCGACGTCACTGTCAGAAATAATCTCGTAAAAAACTCGACGTCGGGAGTGAATCTGCTCGCTCGCTTCAGCAGCAGCATAGTTGTTCCAACGTCGCACATTCTCATTCAGAACAATTTCTTTAAAGATGTCGGGCGCGATCCGATAAGTGGTTGGAGTGGCCGTCTCTATCAGATTCTCGGTGAAGTGGAAGACGTCACGGTTTTGAACAACACGGCGGTGCTAGATGGAACCGTTGCCAACGGCGTGTTATTTGACGGAAATCCAGGCGTTCGCACCGCGATCGTGAACAATGTGTTTCCGAATACCATATACGGAGTTTTTGGAAGTGGTTCGGGGGTGGGTACGGCATCAGTGAACGCGTTTATGCCGGGTGGCGTACTGTCCGGCAATGTTCTGCCGGCACAACCGGCGTCACTCTACCCACCCGGTAACTTCTTCCCCGACGACGCAAGCGAAATAATGTTTATCGCTTCAGGCGATTTCAGGTTGACTTCGACTAACCCGTTACACACCGGCATGTATGGACCAATTGGGCTCAACATGTCCAATCTGAACACGCTGATTGCCAACGTTGCGCATTAGCAATTGGCTGAGTTGGGTGCTAGCTGGCTTACGTCGTCAGCGCACCCTTACCTCAACCGCACCACTGAGAACTTGAGCGCAGTAGCCGGCACCGCACCGTTTGTCGAAAACGAAATAACAGAACTCTTCCCGGCCGGTACTGCAAAGCGCAGGTAACTCGCACCTCCACCCGCGAGATTCAAACGCTGGCTTGCGTTACTCCTGAGTGTTCGCACCGCCAGCGGATACACGCCGAGTGTTGAACCACCAATGCGCAAGTTTGGATAGATGCTGCGAAAATTCCACGAGGGGAATTTGTATCGCGCATCCAACTGATCCTGCGGCAAATTCGGGTAATCATCAGCAAAAACTGCAACGCTCCAATCAGCGAAGTATTGTGTGAGCTGTCCGCTGGGAAGCGCGTTGCCCAGGTTGCTTAAACCAGTCGTTGCGGAATTCACGATGCTCCTGAAGAACGCCGGCTCTGTACCCGCTGGCTGACGTCCGGCCGCATAGCGCAGGAAATTCCAGGCCGCGCCGCGCGTTGAAAACGAATCGTTCGGGGCGTACGGCGACGTGATTTCCGGTGCCTTCAACCGCTCGTAAAAGCGCCCGAAGTTCTGCGCCATGTACGCGGAGAAATTGGTGCTCTGCGCGGGGGTACCGGCGACGTTTTGCAAATTCAGATTGTCGCGATTTCCGAAACCGCTGATCTTGAAGTACAACAACTCCTCGGCAATATGAGCAAGTCCTTCATCGAGCCACGTTTCTTCGGAAGCACTGGCACCTGGTGTGATGTACAAGCGGTGGGAGGCATTGATCAAATGCTGAAACTCGTGCGCGAGCGTCGAGAGATTAAGACGCGTGACATCAACCGTGGAACGAGGATTTGAATTGATCGTTCCGTTCGGATCGGGCACGAGCAGATAGAACATCTCCGCTTCGTTTGAACCTCCGCACGCCGGCAAACCGTTCTTTGCCACCTTTGGATACAAATCACGTGCGTAGAAAAATCCGCCAATCACGAACCCGGAACTCTTCGGCGTGAGCTGATTCACCGCAGTGGTGAAAAACAAAATGACTTTGCCGTAACCGCTTATGTCCGTCGGCGCGCCAAAATTGTCAACGTCAATGGGATACACGAGGGTATCGAAAGTGGCAGCAATGGATACGTAATCGGCCGAGGTGTAGCCGTTGGCCGGATTCGCCGTGTCGGCAACGACAATTGATTTTGAACCGACAGCTTTTACAACGCCGCCTTTGATGACGGAGTTCGTGCAGCCTTGCAACGCCTGCGAGTTGAGCCTGATCGTATCGCCCACAAGTGGCGCTGCTGCGAGCAACGAAGAACTACGCAGTGAGCTGCCAAGACTACGACCGGCGCGCGATGTGAATGTTTCGCGCGCAACATCAATCAACGGAGTCAATTCTTTCCGCTCCGTGTCTCGGCGTGCCAGTTCGGCGGACCGATCGACTTGCAACGGCGTTCCCTGAATGGATTGAACGCCCAGATCAAACGACGGCTGCGCTGAAAATGCGTTGGCGAGAATTGGTGCCGTTGGAGTGACAAGGCCCAATCCGTACACGTCGAACAACGTGGTGGTCGCGAACGATGTGTTCGATGAGTACGCAACCAAACCGAATTCGCCGTTTGTACCAACACTCGACAAGCAAATACGTGCGCTCGCCCCAACAGTGGCAGGGGTGACGACTTGTCCAACGATCATTGCTGTTGCGGCCAACGTGCCACACGGCGATGCGCCTGCGGCCGACACGGTCACGGGAATTGTGTCGGCTTTTGCACCAATACCAACAACAATTCGAGCCGTTCCGTTTGAGATTGCGGTGATCAGTCCGCTCGTGTTGACGGTCGCAATGGCAGCATCGGGCGTGGAGAACGCCAGCGTGCTTCCAGATATTTCGTTGCCGTACTGATCGCGCGCGGTGCCCGTTGCCGTGAGCGTGTCGCCAATGCCCAATGACAAAACATCGGGAAGCGCGACGACAACTACGGCAGCACCGGGCAACGCAGTGGCGGTGAACGTAGCGGGATTAACTCCGCCAACTTGTGCGGTAACGCTCGCCGTTCCAGCGCTCGTTCCAAGCGTCCACGTGACAGATGAAACACCGCGCGAATCGGTGCGCGTTGCGCCGCTACTGGTTGTGCCGGCGCCGGGACTTACGTCCCAGGACACTGTCGCATTTGGCAACACGTTGCCCGAGACGTCTCGTACCGTCACCGATAGTGGAACGGACAGCGTGGTGCCGACCGTGCCCGTTTGCGCCTGCCCCGACGCGACGACGATGGATCCAGGCGTACCACCGGGGTCGGTCGGGCCCTCACTGCCGCCGCAACTGGCAAGGAATGCACCCGTCAGCAGCAACAACGCCAAACGACCAGCGGGCAGACGGACTACATCGAAACGGACTCGAGACGGTTTGAAAAGCATGCTGTGACAGAAGCCGACAAGAGGAAGAAACAAGAACCCGCCTGAATCGTGTGGGGTGTAAATTGCAGGACGAACCGGGCTTGCTCCACCTCCCGACTCCCTTTGACTAAAACGCCTACTAAACGCTCTATGGCGACGATGCAGCGCTCACAAGATCAAAAAATGAACACTCCTGATGATATGAACCCCACCATCGGGGCCTTCGCCCAGGATGAGCGTCACATTCGCCATCGTCGTGCTTACGACAATGTGCTGCAAACCATCGGCTGGACGCCGCTCATCAGGCTTTCGCGCGTAACGCGCGGCATTCGTACACCAGTGTTCGCAAAAGCGGATTTTTTCAATCCGGGTGGCAGCGTGAAAGATCGCATTGGTCTTCCGCTTATCGAATCACACGAAAAAGCGGGCACGCTCAAGCCGGGTGGAACGATCGTTGAAGCGACCAGCGGCAACACCGGTGTTGGATTGGCCATTGCAGCGGCTCTCAAGGGCTACAAGTGCATTTTCACCATGCCCGACAAAATGTCGCAGGAAAAAGTTCGCCTGCTGCGTGCGTTCGGTGCCGAAGTAATTATCACGCCAACCGCTGTGCCCCCGGATCATCCGCAGAATTACGTGATGATGGCGAAGCGCATTGCGAAAGAGACGCCAGGCGCGGTGCTCGCAGGCCAATTTGAAAATCTCGCGAATCCGGGTGCGCATGAAGTAACAACGGGACCCGAATTGTGGGAGCAAACTGAAGGTCGCATTACGCACTTCATTGCTTCAGCGGGAACGGGCGGCACGGTGTCGGGAGTTGGTCGCTATCTCAAATCAAAAAATCCGAACATCAAAATCATCGCGGCCGATC
>JBDUAX010000344.1:0-4989 GCA_040004455.1 Gemmatimonadaceae bacterium | reverse complement strand
TGAAAGGCGTTACGACTCTGGCACCGACCGGCGTCATGCTCATGTTTGCGATTCTTTATTTCGCCATCATGATCGACGCCGGATTGTTCGAACCATTCGTGCGCTACATCGTGCGGCTCGTGCACGGCGATCCGATGAAGGTGGTGGTAGGAACAGCCGCTCTCGCGCTGTTTGTTTCGCTCGATGGAGATGGCTCGACCACGTACATGATCACAACGGCGGCAATGCTGCCGCTGTATCGTCGTCTTGGCATGCGCCCCCTGATACTGGCGTGCGTGACGATGCTTGCATCGGGCGTGATGAACACGTTGCCCTGGGGTGGGCCAACTGCGCGCGCCGCAACGGCATTGAATGTGAATGTCGACACGGTGTTCGTTCCCATGGTGCCGGCAATGATTGCAGGAATTCTGTGGGTGCTATTTGCGGCGTGGCGTCTTGGTTTGCGCGAGCGCCGACGGCTTGCTTCCGAACAGTTGAACGGATTGCAGACTCCAGTGCTTGAAGAGGAACTCGCGAATCCTTCGTACGTGCAGGACATCGAACACCGGCGCCCCAACCGTCTCGCCATCAATGCCGTGATGACGTCTGCGCTACTGGTGGCACTTGTGCTTGGAATCATGCCACTGCCCGCACTGTTTATGATTGCGTTTGCAATCGCAGTCATGCTCAATTATCCCACTGTCGATCAGCAAAAAGCATTGCTCGCGCGCCACGCCGGAAACGTGCTGGCCGTTGTCGGTTTGATCTTCGCGGCCGGAGTGTTTACCGGAATTCTTTCCGGTACGAAAATGGTCGATGCCATGGCCCAGAGCGTGATAACGCTGGTACCAAAATCCATGGGTCCGTATCTTGCGGTGGTAACCGGCGTACTGAGCATTCCGTTCACATTTCTCATTTCCAACGACGCATTCTACTTTGGCGTGCTTCCGATATTGGCAAAGGCGGGTGAAGCATACGGAATTTCTGGTGCGGAAATGGCGCGTGCTTCACTCATCGGTCAGCCTGTGCATTTACTCAGCCCACTGGTGCCGTCGACGTTTCTGCTGGTCGGCCTGGCCGGAGTCGATTTCGACGATCATCAACGCTACACATTCAAGTGGGCGCTGGCGAGTGCGTGCATTCTATTGGGAGTCGGCTTAGTTACGACTGTAATTCCGCTGGTTGGGCGACTGGCAACGCATTGACGACGGTCACTCCACCGGCGGTTTGCGAGGAAAATCCGGAACCGTGGGGCTCACCGGCGGGCCGCCACGACCTCCACGGTCACCTCCACGCATGGTGCGCGCCGAATCAATCCAAGCGCTCATTCGTGTTTGTGCAATCGCCAATGCGCGCATTGGGTCGCTGATCGGCGCCGTACTCTCCGATGCACGCGTGAACCGCCCGCGCCGAACATCATTGAATTGCGCGATCAGCGCGATGGAATCTCCGCGCAACAGATACGTTCCGCTCACTACAAAATCCGCGCGCAGCGACCATCCAACGGTGACGAAACTCGCGCCGCCGCGGCCGGCCTGCATGGTTGTCTGTTCGTCGACAACACTGATCGCATTGTTGGTCGACAGCGCGCTGCGCAAACTGTCAGACAATGTTCGGCCCAGCGCACCGAGTTCTCGCTTGCCAGTCGCATTCTCGAACCCCTGAACGACCAACCGTGGTTTACCATCAGTTGGCGGCGCGATGAGCGGAGAAAACCGTTCCGCGATGCGCGCTGCCTGCGGCAACGCTTCTGTAGTCGCTGACACACGCGAAAGCGCACGCATCTGCGCAACTACGCGCGCGATCGAATCGGAAAACACGCGCCCCATTTCCACGAGCAGCGATTCGCGAACAATTGGCGCCAGCTCGGCAACCGGTCTTTTGAGTACCACGATCTTTCCGTCAGCTCCGACGTGTGTATCGGGACCGGATGCGACTTTCCTATTCGGCGCGGATGCAGCGGCTTCTTGCCGGTCACGAAAACTGTTTGCAATTTGGATCGATTCTGGGCGCGTCAATACAATTGGCAGCGCAACGCGCTGCGCGCCGTCTCTATTCATACTCGTGTCGCGATACACTACTACGGTTTCCGGGCGCGCCAGTGCGCCAACAGTTCCCGCTGCGCGCGCCACGCTGTCGCTCGCGCTATCGCTGGCGGCTGCAATTGTCGATGCGCCTGCACCTGACTGTGGGTTCGCTGCGTTTTTGGAACCGCTTTTCCCGGTCTTCGCGGCGTCCGGTGGCGACATGTTCTTCTGCGCCACAACAAACGCTATCGCGAGCAATGCGAGCGCGGCGAATGCAATGAGCGGACCACGGCGCGAACGGGTCACAACTCGACTTGGTGTTTCGCCACTACCTATCTGCAGCGCGTCGAGTTCCGCAAGCAAATCAGTCGCCGACGACGGCCGTTTGTTCGCATCTTTTTCAAGACACTGCATGATGATGTTCGACAATCCCACTGGAACTTCCGGCAATGATCGACTCGGCGCTTCCGGCATCTGGGTGAGCTGTGCCGCGAGCGTTGCTTGCGGCGATGCGCCAGCAAACGGCGACTTCCCCGTGAGCAATTCGTAGCCGAGTAAACCGACTGCATAAATATCCATGCGGTGATCGGCCGCGGGGTCAGCAGCCAATTGCTCAGGTGCCATGTAGGCTGGTGTGCCGATCGCCATTCCGGTTGTCGTGCCGCCATTCGCCGACGGAATTGCTGCTGACAATGCCTTCGCCACGCCAAAATCCGTTACCAGCGCGTGCATTCCTGATGTAAGAATATTTCCCGGCTTGATGTCGCGATGCACAACGCCGCGCGCATGCGCGTACGCGAGCGCATCGGTCACATCATGCAACACGCGCACCACATCACGCGCAGGGAATCGCCCGCGGCGCGCGATTGCTGCGCGCAGGGATTCTCCTTCAATGAACGGCATGACGAACCACAACAATCCATCGGCCTCACCCGCGGTCAGCAGCGGAACGATGTGCGGATGCTGCAGCTGCGCCGCGAGCTGTATTTCACGACGGAACCGATCGTGATTAACCCCGGCCGCCAACTCCGGAGGCAAAACCTTGATGACCACTCGACGTTGCAGGGATTTTTCCTGCGCCGCAAACACGCGTGACATTCCCGCTCCACCGAGCTCTCGCTCAATGAGGTAGCCATCACCCAGTGCTGCTTGCAGTTGTTGCGAGAAGTCGTCAGTCACGATCTGTTACGGTCACCTTCGTACGATCGACGTGATAAGGTCACGTCGCGGGAATTTTGTGCGAAATTACGGCGCGGGATGCTTCGGCGGAGGAGCTCGGGTGTTCCAGGATGACCTTCACCTGTCCGCTCCCCAAACTGTGACCGAAGTTGCACCCCCTATGAAGGTAGACGCTAGCCGCACGTTTATCGTTGCCTCAACTCCCACAACATGAAGTTTCCTCGTTCGGCCGGAATTCTCCTGCACCCAACGTCTTTGCCCGGCGGCAACGGCGTTGGCGACCTTGGAGCCGACGCTTTTCGTTTTCTCGATTTTCTTGAGGCAGCGGGGCTGAGTATTTGGCAAATGTTGCCCCTTGGTCCGACCGGCTACGGCGATTCTCCGTATCAATGCTTCTCGGCGTTCGCGGGTAATCCGTTGCTCATCAGCGTGCCCGAGGCCAAGAGTGCAAACCCTGAGGCCGACGTTGATTTTGGCGAGGTCATTCCGCGCAAGCAACAACAGTTGCGTCAATTGTTCCAGCGCTTTGTTCCGGATGCTCGCTACGAGCGTTGGACAAAGCAGCAACCGTGGCTTGAAGATTTTGCATTGTTCACAGCAATCAAGGCCGCGCACAACGGCGCGTCGTGGACGGAATGGGCGCCGCCATTGGCCGCGCGTGACCAGGTAGCACTCGAGAAATTTCGCGCGGCGCATCTCCCGGAAATTCAGCAGGTCTATTTCGAGCAATACGTTTTCTTTCGTCAGTTCGAAGCACTCAAGCAGGAATGTACGAAGCGCGGTATACGCTTGATGGGTGACGTTCCCATTTACGTCGCGCACGATTCTGCCGACGTGTGGTCAAATCGCGAACTGTTTCAGCTGAATGACGACGGCACGTTGATTGTTCAGGCAGGAGTCCCTCCGGACTATTTCAGCGAAACTGGACAACTGTGGGGAAACCCGATTTACAATTGGGAAATCATGCGAAACCAGCGCTACGCATGGTGGACAAATCGCATGCGCGCTTCACTCGCGATGTTCGATGTCGTGCGGCTCGATCACTTCCGCGGATTCGAAGCGTACTGGGAAGTTCCAGGCCTTGCGACGACTGCGATCAACGGTCAATGGGTGAAGGGGCCAGGTGCTGAATTGTTCAACGCAATAACCAATGACATTGGTCCGCTGCCAATCGTCGCGGAGAATCTCGGACTCATCACACCCGAGGTTGAACAATTGCGCAAAGAGTTTTCATATCCCGGCATGAGCATTCTACAGTTCGCATTCGGGGGCGATCAAACCAAACCGAATGAATTCAAGCCGCACAATTTGCATCGCGAGAGCGTTGTGTACACGGGCACGCACGACAACGACACGACGTTGGGATGGTGGAACGCCACTGCTGATGGACATTCCACGCGCACGGCCGCAGAAATTGCGATCGAACACGCTGACGCGCTGAATTACCTCGACACAGACGGCAACGAAATGAACTGGACGCTCATTCGCGCCGCGCTCGCATCAGTTGCCGATACCGTGTTGATTCCCATGCAGGATGTACTCGGCTTGAACAGTGAGGCGCGTATGAATTTGCCAGGCCGACAAGATGGGAACTGGAAATTCCGCTTCAATTGGGGTCAACTGGAGACTGCTTCAGTCAGGAGATTGGCCGGCCTTATTCGGCTTTTCGACAGGCAGAAGAACGGGAAGGGTGTCGAGGGACCAAAAAGCGTGGGGAATTAGCCGGGTAACGGTAAAAAGCCAATTGACCTGCTGAAAGTGCCTGACTAAGCTTCGGATTCCGTTCCGTGCCGTTAATCAGCCC
>JBDUAX010000715.1:0-1511 GCA_040004455.1 Gemmatimonadaceae bacterium | reverse complement strand
TCTCCCAGCATCTCCGCCATCATCTCGGCGAACTCGAAATTGTTGCCAATGTACGGCAGATACTTTGCATAGATCGGACGCAGCGCATTCCAGTCAATGCCGTGATAGCCGGCCGAGTAGAAGGTGTCGCGTGTGCGGCGCCAGACGTGATCGAATGCGGCGGCGCGTTCCTGATCAACGTTGAGCGCATCTTCGCCACTCATGGCAACCATATCGCGCTTAGCCGTTGCCGTCGATACATCAATACGTGAAATCGCACCATCCGACAACAGGAAGATGTATTTCTGTTCCTTGTCCCACGTCATGTTGCCGGAGTTTGAATTCAGCGCGAGCAACTGTTTCGTTTCTTTCGTGCGTAGGGTCGTGGACCACAAGTTCATGCCTTTCTCGAAACGCGCGAGATAATACAGTGTCTCGCCGTCTTTGCTGAGTAGCGCATCGCCCAACGCCGACGAGTGAATTGTGAGACGCGCTCGCCGTGCATCGAGACCATCCAGATCCAGTTCCAGCGGTTTCTTCTCGATGCGCACACTGTCCGCTTTCAGTTTGACCGAATCGGCGCGCGTTTTTGCGAGTTTGTCATCGGCTTCTTTGACGAGGGCAAATTCGTCCTTGCTGAGACTGAAACGTTCCCACGCGTCGCGATCGAAGAACATGCCGTACACGTCCTGCTGCGTTGCGCCGCCTTGCGCAACGGACTTCAATCCGTCGCGATTGCTGAACCACAGCATCGCCTTGCCGCCCATGATCCATTTGGCGCGCGTGTCGTTGAAGCCGCTTTGCGTGAGGTTGATGACTTCGCCTTTGCCGTCTGCGCGCACCAATCCAACTTCGCCTGGTGCGATGCCTGGTACGTCGAGATCAAACAGAATCCAATGGCCGTCCGGGCTCCACTGAAAGCTGTGATCGTTGCCAAACAGTTCTTTCTCGGTAAGCAGAACGCGCGCCTGTTTCGTGGCAACGTCCATCACCTTGAGTGTATTGCGATCTTCCAGATACGCGAGCTGTTTGCCGTCAGGGGAATAACTGGGATGTGTGTTCTGATGTTCGTTTGAAACAACCGGCGCTTCCTTCACCACTGTTGACGCAAAGAAATACGGCTCTGCATCGCGTTGGCGACGTGCTTCGTAGATTGCCCATTTGCCGCCGCGTTCGGACGCGTAGATGATCGCTTTGCCGTCGGGCGAGAATTCCACACCGTTTTCTGTTTCGGGTGTGGTGGTGATACGTTTTGTGCCGCCGCCTTCCACACTGTTCACGAACACATCGCCGCGATACGTAAACGCCACTTCGCGACCACTGGGCGACACCACCACGCTTTGTGCGCCCGTGCTCACCGCCATGATGCGTTCGTTGTTGGCTTTGTTGTCCGACGAAACGGCGATGTCCAGCTTTGCCGGTTTGCCGCCTTGCGGCATTGTGTAGATCTGTCCGTCAAATCCAAATGCAAGTGTGCCGTTGTCGGCGAGGCTCAGGAAACGAACCGGCACCCCTTTGAACGACGTGAGTTG
>JBDUAX010000714.1:0-1515 GCA_040004455.1 Gemmatimonadaceae bacterium | reverse complement strand
CACCCCCACTCCCACGTCCTCGGCCCCCACCTTGGCCGAAAAGGTCACCGAGCCCACCGCCACCAAAGTCGCGCATGAAAATGTTGAGGGCTTCGGCGAGATCAACGTGCTCGTACTGTTGTTGACTGGCGCCACGCAAACCGGCTTCGCCGTAACGATCGTACGCGGCGCGTTTTTGTGGATCGCGCAGCACATCGTACGCTTCGGTCAACGTCTTGAATTTCTCTTCGGCATCTTTGGATCCGCCATTGCGGTCTGGATGCCATTGCATCGCGAGCTTGCGGTACGATTGCTTGATGTCATCGTCCGACGCATCGCGCGGTACGCTCAGTACCGCGTAAAAATCAGCCATAAAATTGTTCGGGGTATTCTGTCAACGTACTTGTTGGAAAATCTGCAGGCAGCGGAGTTAACAGAGCAGATCGGAAACCAGCTGCGAAGTATGTCCTACGAGCGCAATAACCTTGTCGTACGGCATGCGTGTTGGGCCAATGACCCCAATCACACCGTTCAACGATCCTGCCGAATACTCGGCAGTAACAACAGTAAAACCTTCGAGGCGAGGATCGCCGTTCTCGCCACCAATGGTGATGGAGAGTCCGGCGTGACCGGCCCCCCCAACGGCCCCCGCGCGCGACTGCAACAACGTCGTGAGCTGTTGGCGGGTTTCGGTAAGTTCGATGATCTGACGCAGTCTATCACTGCTGGCAAACTCTGGCTGATCGGCCAGCAACGAGGCCTGTCCAATCATCACGTTTTCACTCGAATCGGCCGCACGACCAAATGCCTGCTCCCCTTCCTGCACGAAAATGTTGAGCAGTTCGCTTGCGACTGGCTTCGTCGTGACGTCGCGCAATCTTGAACCGAGTGAAGTGCGCACCATTTCCAGCGTGAGACCGGCGAGACGTTCGTTTAATACGCGCGCGACCTCGACCAGCGCTTCATCGGCAATCGTGCCTGGCACTTCGACGAAAATTGTACGTACCGCGCCGCCCGTTAGCGCCAATACAATCAACAAACGTTCGGATGATACGCGCACGAGCTCGACACGGGATAGAATTGCTTTGTCGAGACGCGGCCCAAGGGCAACACCCAACTCCTGCGTGAGCACTCCCAACGATTGCGCGGCGCGAGTAAGGATTGCCTCAATCGCTGACCCGCCCGCCGCGATTTCTTCAGCAAGTTTTTTGCGATCGGCACGTGTGACGGAGTCGACCTTAATTAGCGAATCGACATACACACGATACGCTTTGTCCGTGGGCACTCTGCCCGCCGACGTATGCGGATGATAGAGAAACCCCTTCTCTTCGAGGTCGCTCATGGTGTTTCGAATTGTCGCCGGCGACACCCCCAAACCGAACCGACGCGACAATGTCCGCGAGCCCGCCGGTTCGGCGGTCGCGACATAGCTGCGGATCACTGCTTCCAGGACCCGCCGCTCGCGTTCGTTTAGTTCGGTGGCGTGAGACATAAGTGTAAGGCTATCAATGACTTCGGAGTGCTGTCAAGTCGCGC
>JBDUAX010000713.1:0-1515 GCA_040004455.1 Gemmatimonadaceae bacterium | reverse complement strand
TTCGAACACGTGATGTTTACCGGCTCCGGCCATGTGCCGTACGGCATGCACGACAAACTCACTTAAGGCGTTGGCGGCTCGAACAACGGCTCGACCAACAACGACAAGACCAACTTTTTCGAGACGGTGCCTTCCAACTACCTCGAAACGCAGTTGTGGCTCGAGGCCGACCGGCTCGGATGGCTGTTGGACGCCCTGGACATCGCGAAGCTCAACGCGCAGCGCGACATCGTCAAGAATGAACGCCGCCAGAGCACCGACAACGTGCCCTTCGGTCGCGTGAGTGAGATTATGGATGCACAGATGTTTCCTGATGGTCACCAGTATCACTGGCCGGTCATTGGCAGCATGGACGACCTCTCCGCGGCGTCGGAAGCGGACGTGAAATCGTTCTTCCGCGAGTGGTACGGTCCGAACAACACGGTGCTGGTGATTGCCGGCGACTTCAATCCCGTGCAGACAAAAGCGTGGGTCACGAAATACTTTGGCGAAATTCCGGCCAGTCCGCCGGTAAAACGCCCGGTGGTGGCGCAGGCAACGCTCAGCGCACCGATGCGGTTCGTGTACGAGGACAACGTGTCGCAGCCGCAGCTGTTCATCACGTGGCCGGGCGTTGGCGTGCAGTCGGCTGACCGCGCGGCACTCAGCCTCATGGGCGCGATTCTCTCGGGCGACCGCACGCAGTGGCTCGCGAAAGAATTCGTGTACGATATGAAGTCGGCTTCGAGCATTTCGATCCGCCCCGAAGCGAACGAGAACGTTGGCGAGATTAGCCTGAGTGTCGTACCAACGCCTGGCGCCGACCTCACCAAGCTCGAAAGCGCCATCGATGCGGTGATCACGCGGTTCAAGACCGAAGGGCCGACTGCGGAACAGATGAGGAAGGCGACAGCGCGCACCGAGCTCGCGTCGTACAGCCGCTTGCAGTCGATGCTGGGCAAGGCGCAAACGCTCGCGAGCGGATGGATTTACCATAACGATCCGGGCTGGTACGCGACCGACCTCGCGCAAACGATGGCCGTGACTGCCGCTGACGTGAAACGCGTCGCAAACAAATATCTCACCGCGAACCGCATCGTACTGTCGGCGGTGCCGATGGGCAAAAGCGCCCTCGCTTCGAACGCGAGTGCGAGCAAGCCAATCACTTCGCCATTTGCCAACAAGAAAGAGGTGACGCCGTGAACCGCGTTCTCGCAGGAACTGCACGTCTGATCGGCGCGTTGGCGATTGCCATGCCGGTCGTCGCGGGCGCGCAGGCCGCGCCCAGGCTCGATCGTTCGAAGGCGCCCGCCATTCAGCCTGCACCGGTGTTCAAGACGCCAACATGGACTGTGGACACGTTGTCAAATGGTGTGCGGCTCGTTGTGGTCGAGAAGCACACGCTGCCGCTCGTTTCGTTGTCGATTCACTTCGAGGGCGGTACGAACCAGCTCGGGACAAAACCGGGCGTGTCGGGGTTCCTCTCGTCGATGCTGCGCGAAGGCACCGAGCACCGCTCGGCCGATGCGCTCAACA
>JBDUAX010000039.1:0-17093 GCA_040004455.1 Gemmatimonadaceae bacterium | reverse complement strand
CATCGCGCCCCGCTTCGACGAGCAAATCACGAACGCGCGGAAACAGCGTCATGTGCGCGCCGCTCAAAATCGACAGACCCACGACGTCAACATCTTCCTGCACGGCGGCGGTGGCGATCATCTCGGGAGTTTGATGCAAACCCGTGTAGATGACCTCCATGCCGGCGTCGCGAAGTGCGGCCGCGACGACTTTCGCGCCGCGATCGTGGCCATCGAGGCCGGGCTTGGCCACAAGGACTCGGATAGGTCTACTCATAGCATGACAATTTAGCCCGGGTGAACACCCACTCGGCACCCCGAGCCGGTGCTGAGCGCGTGAGACGAGTCCTCAGTCCTTACGCGCAACCAGCAGCATTTCGCTGCTTTTTCTCGTCAGCGGATTTTCGCTCCAAGCGTCGAAGGACAATTCGACGATCAGACCCACTTCACGCATGCGCTCAGCAAGCTCTGAGGCCGTGTAAAGGCGAATTCGGTGAGTACGCTCTCCTTCGCCTTTGTCGCCGCGCCACGTCGAACGCACTTCGAGGAAACCGGACAGCGGGTCGAAAGAACGCTCCTGACCGAACACCGTTCCATCGGCGGTACTCCACCAGTCGCGCGCAAGAAAGCGCGCCATCACGCCGTCGCGACTTCCGCCATGCCAGACGAGCAACCCACCAGGCTTGAGCACACGCGCGAACTCGGCGAGCACTTTGCGATCGTCGGCTGGATCGTCGAAGAAACCAAACGACGTGAACAGATCGACGACGGCATCAAAACGGCCACTCCATTTCGACGGGAGCTTTCGCATGTCGCCCTGTGTGTAACGGAGGTTTGAACCCGTTCCGCGTTGCTTCGCGACCGCCAGCAAATCTTTCGAGTAGTCGAGCCCGTCGACGTTGTAGCCAGTTTCGGCCAGCAGATGCGCGTGGCGCCCCTGCCCGCATGGACAATCGAGTATACGGGAGCCCGAAGGGAGCTCGCCAAGCAGGTCGAGCAGGCGGCCGACTTCCTTGCGATCCTTGACAAGGTCGAAAAGGGGCTCGTACTCGTGCAGGTATTGCGCGTCGAAATGCGTCTGCCACCACGGAGCGATGGCAGTTTTGCGCGCCGATTTCAATGAGTCTTGAGGACTGATGACGCGGCGAGCAGGGCTCAGAAAAACACCGGCTCGCGATACGCGCCAAACACGTCTTCCAACGCGGCGCGAATTTCAAATAGCGTGCAGTACGCACGCGCGCAGTCGAGAATGAACGGCACAACGTTCGTCGTTCCGCGTGCTGCTTCACGCAAGGCATCGAGTCGTGCAGCAACCAGCACATTGTCGCGCGTGGCTTTCAGCTTGCGCTGACGCTCAACCTGCTCGGTGTTGGCTTCGTCACCGATGCGCAGCAACGGAATATCGACAGTTTCGTTTTCCGTGACAAATTCGTTCACGCCAACAACCAACTTGCGACGCTGTTCGATTTCCCACTGCTGCCGCGCTGCCGCTTCGGCAATGCGCTTCTGGAACCAGCCGTCTTCGAGGCCCTTGACCACGCCGCCCTGATTGTTGATCTGCTCAAACAATTCTTCGGCTTCACGTTCGAGCTGATCGGTTAGTGCTTCGATGTAGTATGAACCGCCCATCGGATCCATCACATTGGGCACGCCGGTTTCAAATGCGAGAATCTGTTGAGTGCGGAGCGCGACTTGCACCGCTCCCTCTGTTGGCAAGGACAACGTTTCGTCCATCGAGTTCGTGTGCAGCGATTGCGTGCCGCCGAGTACTGCAGCGAGCGCCTGGTAGGCAACGCGAACGACGTTGTTCGTTGGTTGCTGCGCTGTGAGTGTGACGCCGGCGGTTTGCGAGTGGAAACGCATCATCCACGAACGCGGGTTTTTCGCGCCGTACCGATCTTTCAAATGACGCGCCCAAATGCGACGAGCTGCACGCAGCTTCGCGATTTCTTCGAAGAAGTCGTTGTGAATGTCCCAGAAGAACGACAAGCGCGGCGCGAAATCATCAACGTCCAAACCACGAGCGACGCCGCGTTCAACGTACGTGAATCCGTCCGCGAGCGTGAATGCCAATTCCTGCGCAGCAGTTGAACCGGCTTCGCGAATGTGATAGCCCGAAATGGAAATCGTATTCCAGTGCGGCGCATTCTTCGCACACCATTCGAAGCCATCAACGATGAGACGCAACGCGGGTTCGATTGGAAAACACCACGCGTGTTGCGCCATGTATTCTTTCAAAATGTCGTTCTGAACTGTGCCCTGAATTTTCGACGCAGGAACTCCCTGCTTTTCTGCGGCGGCAACGTAGAAGCAAAACAGAATGAGTGCGGGACCGTTGATGGTCATCGACGTCGACACTTTGTCGAGAGGAATGCCATCCATCAACGTTTCCATGTCGGCGAGCGACGAAATTGCGACGCCGCACTTTCCGACTTCACCCTCGGAGCGCGGATGGTCGGAGTCGTATCCCATGAGTGTTGGAAAATCGAATGCGACCGATAGTCCCGTTTGTCCCTGGCCAAGCAAAAATTTGAATCGTTGGTTTGTTTCGCGCGCCGTGCCGAAGCCGGCGAACTGACGCATGGTCCACAGCTTGCCGCGATAGCCGGTTGGATGAATTCCGCGCGTGTAGGGAAATTCTCCGGGCACTTCGAACGCGCTGCCCGCAGTGTCTTCGAGATCGAGCGCCGTGTACAGCGGCGGCACTTCTACCGCAGAATTCGTAAACGCGATGTCGCGTTTTGCACCCTTTTCATAGCGGCGCTTCCATTCGGCGACTTCGTTGCGCAGCGTATCGAGCTCTTCCTGCTGCTGGCGAACGACGTCTTCCAGATCGCGAGTTGATGTCATGATCTTTTGTCTTGATTACGCGGGCTGAGTGCCCGTCATGAGCGAACCAGTGCGAGCGCGGAGTTGATCGGCGATGGTAAATGGAGCGACATCACCAGATTCGAGCGCGGGTAGTTGTGCATCGATCCACGCGAGTGTTTCCGCGTCGTTCCAGAGGCGCTGCTTCAGCTGCTGTTCGACGATTTCCATCACGCGCTCGCGAAGGCGTCGCCGCCGGCGTTCGCGCAAATCGCCACTGTTCACAAGATAGCGGAAATGCCGGTCGAGGGCGGAGATGAGCTCCTCGATCCCCTCATTTTTCGCTGCGATCGTTCTCAAAACTGGCGGCGTCCATGAGTCGGATGATTCGATCTGGGCCGCGTTACGCGCCGCGCGCGCCGGGTTCATCGCGTTACGCATGGCGTCGCGGTCGGTCATCTGACTCAGATCAATTCCGTGATGAGCCGGCACGTTTTTCAAATGCGCACCAGCGCGAAGGCCGAGCATGAGTTCGATGTCGTTGCGGAGGCGGTCGGCGCCGGGACGGTCCGCTTTGTTCACTGCATATACATCTGCGATTTCCATCACGCCGGCTTTGAGCGTTTGGATCGAATCGCCCGATTCGGGCACAAGTACGACGACGGTCGTATCCGCAGCCTTTGCCACATCGAGTTCGCTTTGACCGACGCCAACAGTTTCGATGAGGATGATATCGATGCCAAACCCATCGAGCACGTCGCATACTTCGCGCGTTGCCGTTGCGAGGCCGCCCAGAGATCCGCGCGTCGCCATGCTACGAATAAACACCCCCGGGTCGAGCGCGACCTCTTCCATGCGAATGCGATCGCCGAGCAATGCTCCGCCGGTGAATGGCGACGTTGGATCGACCGCAACAATTCCTACGCGAAGATGTTGATTGCGATATGCACGTGCAACGAGCGTCGTTAGCGTGCTTTTACCGGCACCCGGCGGACCGGTGATACCAATACGTCGTGCGCGGCCGAGATTGGGGTTGAGCGTCGCAAGCAGGGCGTCCCACCCCTTTCGGTGATTTTCAACAACGCTCACAGCGCGTGCTAACGCCGCAGTCTTTCCCGCATGGAAATCAGCGAGCAACTTTTCGAGAGACGACGGCAATACTGCCGAAGTGCTGGTCATGAGTTCGCGCACAGTTCGCGCCACATCAAGGAGTCGCTCCGGGAACTTTCGGCGCGGGTTCATCGTGTTCGTCACGAATGTCGCCAACGAGTTCTTCAAGCAAATCTTCCAACGTCACAATGCCCGTCAACAAATTCTGAGCATTGCGCACGACCGCGAGATGACGCCGCGCGCGCAACATCTCGAACAACAACTCGCTCGCTGGTTTGGTTTCGGTGGCGAATGCGACTGGACGGAGTGGCGGCATGCGTTCTCCCGCCAAACGCAGCACATCGAACGCGTGAATCATGCCGATAATGTTGTCCGGCGTATCGCGATAAATGGGAACGCGACTGTAAGCGGCGTGCGCCAGCCGACGCGCAATTTCCATCGGCGGCAACGCCTCGTCGAGAGAAAAAACTTCAGTGCGAGGCGTCATCGTGTCGCGCGCGGTTTTGTCGCCGAATTGCACAACCCCAGAAATGATTGCCATTTCTTCTCCCGCGCCGATTCCCTGCAACGCGCCATCACGCAACAAATCCTCGAGGCCTTCGCGCGCTTCCACATTGGGCGCTCGCATCGTGGGCTTCACAATCAGCCCGGCAGTGAAGCGACCAAGTCGCAAGAACGGCGACACGAGCGTATCGAGCGCGAGCAGCACGGGCACAAACACCGGAACGAGTTGCGCTGCCCAACGCCTTCCAATCGCACGCGGAAGCAACTGTCCGATTCCAATCAGCAAAATGGCGAAGGCAATTGCGTCGCGCGTGAGGATCCAAGGTGAACCGGCGTCGATCCCCGTCAGCAGTGCCCCTGTCGCAAATACAACGAGCGTTGCACCGGTTCCCGCCGCGTGCACGAGCCGCGTTGGACGCTCCAGATGTTTCGCCATTGTTCCCAAACCGGAACTCTGCCGTTCTACCCAGTGACGCAACCACAAACGGCTTACTGCACGAACTGCCGTTGCTCCGACCGTGAGCACCGCCACTACAAACACCGCGCATGCCATGACGATGAAGCTCACGAACGCTTCTCACCGTTGCGAGATTCACCATTGCGCGCCTGGGCACTGCGCTGTTCGCCAGGAATCTTTTCCGGCATGTGAGTTTCCCCCGAACGCACCTGCGGCCGCTCGATGAACACCCGTTCGACCTTGCGCCGCACTACGCGTTCGACAATCCATCGAAACCCATCCACGTTCAATTCCTGACCGGCACGTGGTACGCGTCCAACCAACTCAAGAACGAGACCACCCACCGTCGTGACGTCATCGCGCGTGAAGTCGTGCCCGACTGATTCGGATAAATCTTCCAGCGTAATCCGCCCCGAAACCCAATACCGCTGATCGAATTCGACTTCGATTGATCGTTCTTCGTCGTCATATTCGTCACGAATTTCGCCGACGAGTTCTTCGAGAATGTCTTCGATGGTAACGAGCCCCGCAGTGCCTCCATATTCGTCGGCGACGATTGCAATGTGCTGCCTGGATGATTTGAAATCGCGCAGCAAGTCTGCAATGCGCTTGGTCGTCGGGATGTACGCCGCCGGACGAATCAGCGAAGTCCACTCCTCGGCCGGCTCAACATCGTCAACAATGGAACCAAGCAAATCCTTCGCGTAAAGCACGCCGACAATTTCGTCAATCGTTTCTTCATAAACCGGAATTCGCGAATGCTGCGCGCTGCGAACATGATCGACCACTTCCGACCACGGCGTACTTCGCTCAACGCCCAGTACGTCGACGCGCGGCACCATTACTTCGCCAACGGTTGTCTCGCCGAAACTGAACACGCCCAACAACAAGTCGCGTTCATCACTTGACACGTCGACTTCGGCAGAAACAACCTCCCGAAATTGCGAGGCCGCCTCTTCGCGACGATCAAGATCGTCTTCGTCATCGGGCATGGCCGCGGCCAGAATGCGGTCGAGTTGTTCTCCCAACAGCACCAGTGGCGACATCACTCGTTCAGTCATGCGAGCGAACGGCGCGAGTTTGGTTGCAGCTCGTTCGCCCAACGCGTCGCCAACCGCGCGCGCAACGCTCTCCGCGACAGAAACCGTGAGCAATCCAGTCAGCACCAGCACGACGACCGCCGAAACCTCCGTTCGCGAACCCAGTTCGAGCGCGATCGCGATTGCGCCGCCCGTCACACCGTGTCCAAGTAATCGCGTAAACGCCAGTGCTCGATGTTGGCGTTCGCGCGCCGGCAGCGCAGCGACGCTTGCAACATGATTACTGGTGGCAGTACTCGCCGACAACAAGCCTTCCGATTCCGGTGTGTCCATTGTTGGCGCATCGGATAACAACGCGCCATCCGATACTGCCGCAAGTGCGGCGAGCACCGCGCCGGCTGCGGCCACCAACCAGGGAATTACACTCACGCGCCCTCGGTGGTTGCGCGAAGGAATCGCTTAAGCAGCAATTCCTGTCGTTTCCACATGGGTGATTTCGTGCGCGAATCATCAATCGGATGATCGTAGCCGCGCGCATGCAACACGCCATGCACCACCAATCGCTGCACTTCTTCACGCAACGTGACCTTGTGCGATCTGGCCTGCTCGCGTGCAACTTCAACGCAAATGTAAATGTCCGCCAACAGCACACCATTCACATCGGTGCCCAGTGCAAACGTGATGACATCTGTAGCGCCGGTATGACCGAGATGCTCCTTGTTCAATGCTGCCATGGCACGCGACGTAACAAGCGTAACTGAGAGGTTCGCTTTTTCAATTCGTTCGGCCGACAATACGGCGCGCGCCAACGCTTCCAGCTGGCGAGCCGCAACCGGCGTTCGACCAGCCGGCGAAGTCACTCGGACTTGTAGCGGCGAAACCATTGTGGAAGTCACCGTCGTTTCGCCATCAACCGCCGGCCGCGTCCTCGTTGTAGGCGCGAATGATATCGCGCACCAAACGATGTCGAACAACGTCGGCATCCGTGAAGTAATGAAAACTGATGCCTTCGATGCCGTGAAGAATGCGTTCGATTTGCATCAATCCGGAGTCCTCGCGACTGGGCAAATCCACCTGAGTTTTATCGCCGGTGATTACGATTTTTGAATTCAGGCCGAGCCGCGTGAGAAACATCTTCATTTGCGCGCCCGTTGCGTTCTGCGCTTCGTCGAGAATCACGAACGCATCGCCCAGCGTGCGACCACGCATGAACGCGAGCGGCGCGACTTCGATAGTGCGCGATTCAATGGCCTTCTGGATTTTGTCCATTGGCATCATGTCTTCGAGCGCGTCATACAGCGGCCGCAAATACGGATCAACCTTCGCCTGCATGTCGCCGGGGAGAAATCCAAGACTTTCGCCCGCTTCGACTGCCGGTCGCGCCAGCACAATGCGCTTTACTCGTTTTCGCATGAGTGCATCAACGGCGGCCGCCACTGCGAGATACGTTTTGCCGGTACCAGCCGGACCGATGCCGACGACGATATCGTGCTCGGCAATTTTCTTGACGTATTCAGCTTGTCCCGCAGTTTTTGGCTGAACCGTTCGTCGTGAACTCGCAACAATGAGCCCGCCGCCGTTCTCCTTTCCGTTGCTCGCACCCGGCGCTTCGTGCGGCTTGGCGCTGAGCGACAATCGCAACACGTCATCTGCGCTCAAGTCTCGTCCATCGCGCGCCATCGAAACCATGGCGTTCGCAATGGGCTCCGCGCGTGTGACGTTTTCCAGATCGCCAGTGATCGAAATCGCATCGCCTCGCAAGGCCACGCGTGTACCGGTACTCCGTGCCAGTTCAACGAGATTGGCATCGCTCACACCTGCCAACAACATCTGATCTACGCCTTCAATGTTGACACGAACCGTTGTTGTTTCGCCTGTCATGATTATGCGGCTGGTCCTTTCGCCTGAATACCAAGATCGTCAAGATCGCGTTTTGCGACCGTAGTCGGCGCGCCCTCAAAGAGTGCACGCGCGGCCGTCGTTTTTGGAAACGCAATAACGTCGCGCAGCGAACTCGCTCCCGCGAGCAACATCGCAATGCGATCGACACCAAGTGCAATACCCCCGTGCGGTGGCGCACCGGCGCGCAAACCCTCCAGCAGGAACCCAAAGCGACGTTCCTGCTCTTCCTCGTCGCCAATTCCAAGCAGCCCGAACATGCGCGACTGCACTTGGGGATTGCTGGTACGAATGCTGCCTCCACCAAGTTCGGTTCCGTTCAACACAATATCGTATGCGAGCGCACGCCAACGCGCTGGTGAATCGGGAAACGCCGTCATGTCGGCCGGATTTGGCGACGTGAATGGATGGTGCACCGCTGCGAGCGCGCCGGTGTTCGGATCTTCCTCGAACATCGGGAAATCGACAACCCAGAGAAAACGTCGATCAGTTTCGTTTACGAGGCCAAGACGTTTCGCACTCGCTTGACGCACGCGATCGAGCGCCGGACTTGAGATGTAGTCGGGCCCTGCCACGAATAACGCGAGATCCCCATCTTTCAAACCGAGTGCTGCTGTTGCTTCGGGCGTGAAAAATTTCGCGATTGGCCCGTCAAGCTTTCCATCCGCAAATTTCAAGCGCAACAAACCGCTCGCGCCTGCACTTTTCGCGAGGGCTTCGAGTTCGTCAACATCTTTTCGACTCCACGCAGCGGCGTTTGCCAAGACAATGCCGCGAACACGTCCGCCTTTTTCAATCGCCGTTTTCGTGACGGCGAAATCGAGCGGCGCAAACGTGGCGGTGTAATCGGCGAACTCCAAACCGTAACGCAAGTCGGGCTTATCGCTGCCGTACTTCTCCATCGCATCGGCGTACGTCATGCGATCGAAATGCGCAGGAATGCGATAACCCGCTTCCTGCCACAACGCGCCAACAAGCGTTTCAGTGAGCGTAAGGATGTCTTCCTGAGTGACAAATGACGCTTCAATATCTATCTGCGTGAATTCCGGCTGACGATCGGCACGCAAATCTTCATCGCGAAAGCATCGCGCAATTTGGAAGTAGCGATCGAAGCCGGCGCACATCAACAACTGCTTGTAAATCTGCGGCGATTGCGGCAAAGCATAAAACTCACCCGGATGCACTCGGCTTGGCACGAGATAGTCGCGGGCGCCTTCCGGTGTCGGCTTGGTAAGAATTGGCGTTTCCAATTCCAGAAAACCGTTGTCACTCAACAAACGTCGCGTCACTTGCGTGAGACGATGCCGCATGATGAGGTTGAATTGCAATTCCGGACGGCGCAAATCGAGATAGCGGTGACGCAGCCGCAAGTCTTCGGCGGCGAGCTTTTCAGTGCGTGAACGCGCAACTGGAATTGCGGGCGTAACAGCCGGCCCAACGATCTTGAGCGACGTGACGCGCACTTCAACTGTGCCCGTGGTCATTTCGGGATTAATGCGTTCCTGCTCGCGCGCGACAACCAGGCCTTCACACAACACGACGCTTTCAACGCCAACCGCCGCGGCAATAGTGAGCGCTTCTGGTGAACTCCACGCCGGACCCAGCGCGAGTTGCAACAAACCGGTGCGGTCGCGCAGATCGATGAAAATGAGTCCGCCGAGGTCGCGACTGCGATGCACCCATCCGCCGAGTTGCACTGTGCGCCCAACTTCGGCGGAACCGATGTTGCCGCAGGTGTGCGAACGGAGTGAAGTGGCCAGCGCTTCGGTTTTTGCGGACAAATCTTCGTTCACGAACTGAGCTCCCGACGCCTAAGCGTCATGGCCGAAAGTAAAGGGTTGTTAAGGCGATGTATTTGCGAATGGCGGACCGTGGAAGCTAACGGCCCGAGAGACTGGCGGGTACCGATTTGCTTGAACACTCAGACGCGGTCCGTTACTCTCAAGTATATGCGCCGCAAACCCTTGTGCGTGCTGGCCGTGGGTTTTTGCGCGCTCTTTGCGAGCAATACGCTCGCCGCCCAGCCGATTCCCGCTCGCGACCTCTGGCAATTCCCTCTTGGGGCAGTGCTGGAGCCCGCGGCGTTCGCGACAGAAGCGGGAACTGGTCTCTGGAATCCTGCGTCGATGGCTATGCAACCCGGTATGCGATTTCGTTTTGGCGTGGCGAAGTTGTCGGCAACGCAGGGAGTCGATGGATATTTGCTGGGTGCAGCGTGGAGAAGTCCGTCAGGTACGTCGTACGGACTTTCGTTGGCACGGGCGGGCGTTGATGGATTGGTTCGAACTGAAGGCGATCCAACCAGCGCCGGCACAATTGCTTATTCGACCACATTGATCTCGGCGACGATTGCGCGGCAAATCGTGCCGCACGTCACCATGGGCATGTCTGCCCGCTACCGCGACGGACGAACCGACCAGGAAGATGGATCGGCAATTGCTGGTGATGTTGGTGTCGTCATAGACAGCTTGCCCTGGCACAGCATTCGTTTTGCAGCATCGTCTTTTCTCTGGAGACCGGGCCGCGAGCACGATGACCAACCAGTTTTCCTGTCAAGCATTGACGGGCGTGTGTTGCCCCAGGAAACCGGACCAAACATTCGACTTGGATATCAGCGCAACGTGGTGAAAAGCGGGTTAGTTGAACACGGACCATTCGCAAGTGCGCGCGTGGACTTGCTTGAGGTTCGCGGCGCGTATGTAATGACGCGTGTATATGGTCACTCCAACACCCGATTGCGTTCAGGAATTGCGTTGCACTTCGCGCGCTACGCGGTGGGCCTTGGACGTGAAGAGGGCGTTAGTGGACTTGGTCCACTGTACCAGTTCACCCTGAGTTCCTTCGTCAAATGACGGAACAGCTGGAAGTATCGCCCCCCGCGGTCGCGCTCGAAAACATTTTGAATCTCGCGCCCGACGCGGCCATCGCGCGCCTGCTTGCGTTCGTGCATGAATTGGGTGAACCCACCTATCGCGCGGAACAGATTTTCGCACGGCTTTGGGCTCGGCCCGTGCATTGTTTCGAGGACATGACGGAACTTCCGAAATCGCTACGCACTGCGTTAGGCGCAACGTTCAGCATGCCAAGGTTGACGCTCGCAGCGCGCCAGATTTCAACCGACGGAACCGAGAAGTTTCTGGTCCAATTGCACGATGGTCAAGCAATTGAAACTGTCGCGATTCCGGACGACGGCCGTCTCACGCTCTGTATTTCGTCACAAGCCGGTTGCGCCCTCAAGTGCGCTTTTTGTGCGACAGGAGCGATGGGATTTCAACGCCAATTGACCCCATCGGAAATTGCCGGGCAAGTGCGCGAATTACGCATGCTCGAACCCGCGCTCGCAGCAACAAATATTGTGTTCATGGGAATGGGCGAACCGCTCATGAACTGGAAGAGTGTCGATCCGGCGCTGACGTTACTCAATGATCCGCGTGCGCTGGGGATTGGAGCGCGGCACATCACCATTTCGACGGTGGGAATTCTCCCGGGAATTGTTGCACTATCAGAGCGCAAGGAGCAATTCCGCCTGGCACTTTCCATTCATGCACCGACCGAGGAGTTGCGTCAAACCCTCATGCCGGTGAACACAAAGTATTCGCTGGCTGAGGTGATTGATGCGGCGCGTGTGTTCGATCGCCGCGTGACTTTTGAATACGTTATGTTGCACGGTGTGAATGACAAACCCGAGCACGCGGCTCAGTTGGCAGCACTTGCAAGAGACTGTCGCGCCTTCGTCAATCTCATCCCGCTGCATCCGGGCGGATCACTCGGCTTCAGGCCGACGACTTCGGGCACGATTGCATCGTTTGCGCGATTATTACGGGCGCGTGGCGTCGAGACCGCCGTGCGCAAAAGCCGCGGTTTGGATATCGCAGCGGCCTGCGGTCAATTACGGACGGAACGGTTGGGCCGGCGGCTTCCAGTCGCTGCCAATGAGGACGGTGACATCAACGTAGCGTGACGAATCCGGGCGCGATTCCGTTGCCCCGACACCTAGCGCACGCAGCACTCTTTCGCTCCAGTCGTCGTGTCCCGTGTTGGTTTGCACGAGAGTCGTCTCACGCAATTTTTTCTTGTCAGCGTCGTAGTCAACGACGTCGAATCCGCGATCACGAAGCAGCGCAGTAGCGATTTTGGCGAGTCCGTCAATTTGGGTTGTGTT
Source organism: Gemmatimonadaceae bacterium (assembly GCA_040004455.1). GTDB lineage: Bacteria > Gemmatimonadota > Gemmatimonadetes > Gemmatimonadales > Gemmatimonadaceae > Gemmatimonas. The sequence continues at coordinate 5,134 of JBDUAX010000039.1, read as the reverse complement.
CACCACGCGTACGCGCACGCGAACACCAGTTGGTGCTCGAGCCAGTGTGTCGTTTTCAGTGCCTGACGTTGATGCGATCGGGCCATCCTTGGTTCCCGGCACCGCACGACTTTTCCACCACCACGTCCCACCACTCGCGACTCCGATCACCAGGATGAATGCGACAATGAATCGGGCAATGCGCGCGCCAGTTGAACGATGCTGCGGTTCCTCATGCAACATTGGTGGAACCGGCGAAGTCATCTCACGGCGTCCCAGAGTGCAACCGTTTCTTTCGCAAATCCTTTTCCTTCGCGAAGCGCCCATTCCAACCGCATGCGCACAACGTTCCGAAACACCTCGTCAAACGATGTTGGAACGAGTCTTGCCAGAAACGCGCGATCTGCCCGCATGAAGTTGCGCCCCGGCTCGAGAAAGTCAGCCATGTAAAGGGCGCGTCCTGTGCGCGTCCATGATGCATTGCCAACGGTGTGCCAACGCACTGCTTCGAGGACATCGAGTCGATGTTCACCGTGCGCTTCCAGTCGAAGCGCCGCGGCCGGGCCGTGCAGCATTCCAACCGGCGAGTGCAGTTCACCTGTCATTGCGCGCAACGTGCGCTCATCGGCATCGCGCAACGCGTCATGCCACCAGCCAGCGTCACGCCACGAGGCAACTTCATCGGCTCGCAACCGCATCGCGGTTGACCAATCATTGAGCAACGCCACAACTCGGCCCACGTGAGCGCGTCGCTTTTCACCGGCCACTCCCCATGTTGGAAATGCGTTGGCGGTTTCTCCCTCCATCGCATTTGAATTCAAGCCGAATGCGCCGCTCATTCGTCCATCGCCTTGCGCATGGATGACACCAGCGCCAGTGCATCGGCGACGGAGGAATTTGCGGCGCGAACAAGTGCGCTGCCAACCACCACACCGTCAGCGAGTTTCGAAACTGCGCGGGCCTGTTCGGGAGTTGAAATTCCGAAGCCAACGCAAATTGGAAGCGAAGTTGCTCCACGCAAACGCGCAATTGTGTTTGGCAAATCGACGGAAACCGAGGCTTGCTCCCCGGTCACTCCCATGCGGCTGATGAGGTACACAAATCCACCGCCATTTCGACTGATTTCCGCCATGCGATCGGCTGGAGTCGTTGGTGCAACAAGGCGAATGAAATCGAGCCCGCTGGCTCCCAACCATTTTTCACGTTCGGCGTCGGCGCCCACAGGCAGGTCGGTCGCAAGAATTCCCGAAACCCCTGCCGCTTTTGCGCGTGCGAGAACGTCCGGTCCTGCCGCAATGATGGGATTGAGATAACTGAACAGCACGATTGGCACGCTGAGTTTCGCTTTCGCGATGAGTTCGAGACAACCACTCAAGGTCATGCCGTGCGAGATTGCGATTTGCGAACTCTCCTGAATGACGGGCCCATCGGCCATGGGATCTGAAAATGGCACGCCAATTTCGATGACGTCAGCGCCCGCTTTCTCCAGCCCCTGCAACAATTCGAGGCTTTTCGGAATGTCCGGATGGCCGGCAGTGACGTAGCACACCAGCGCCTTGCGTCCTTCGGCTCGCAGCGCTGCAAAACGTGCGGTGAGTGCGCTTGATGCGTAGGACTTCTCGATGTCAGTGCGCTGCATGTTGTGCTGCATGTCAGGCGAAGTAGTCGCCGATGCGAATGCCATAACGCTCTGGGTCCTCAGTACGAATAATGGAGCGAAGGTACGCGCCGGTTTCGGCGCGCTCAGTCAAATCGGCGAACGGCGTTTCTCCCATCAAATTACCCTGCGAATCGGACAGAAGTCGAACGATGGGTCGGGACAGCGCTGCCTGATCGGCATTGGCTTCGTGTACCAATCCCATTTCGAATGTGTCGAGCACCACCAGCGTACCGACCGGATAGATGCCCGTCAGATTGATGAACGCTTTCACGACCACCGGGTCGAAACCCAACCGCAAATTGTCGCGCATTCCACGCAACACTTCAGCGGGCGACCACGGCTTCGCCTGATACACGCGCGTGGTAGTTGCGGCATCAAATCCGTCGGCAACTGCGATGATCTTGGCAAACAACGACAGTTGTTTGATGCGAACGGTGCGCGGATAGCCACTCAAATCGGTTCGCAAGTGGTGTTCGAACGCAGCAACCATCGCACGATATGGGCGACCCGCACCAGCTGGCAACGCGAACATAGCCAGCACCCCCTGCCACGTGTGCTCCTGCAGCATGAGGCGCTCATCTTCAGTGAGAGAACCACGTTTGTTCAACGTCTCGAGCGGAATGCGCGACTTGCCAATGTCGTGCAGAAGTGCCGACAATCCGAGATCGAGCAGTTGCAGTTTCGACAACCCCAATCGCCGGCCCAGAGCCACGGCGAGAATACAAACGTTGACGCTGTGCACAAACGTGTACTCGTCGAATTCCCGAAGTGTCGTCAGGCCAATCAGCGACGACGGATCGCTGAGAATTGCGTCGACAATTCCTTGCACGGCACGCTTCACTCGCTTAAGCCCGGCACTTTTGCCAAGTCGAGCCTGTGTCATGACTTCGCGAGTGACGTCAAGGCCGCGCATGTAGGTTTGACGCGCGCGTTCCTTCGCGTCCAGTTCACTGTCATCAGCGTGATCGTTCGCAATTGGTTCGAGTTCAAAGCTGTGCACATTGGCGCTCGCCAACCGGCGCTCGATTTCTCCCATTCGATCGGCTTCCGGGAATTCGAGTGGCGGTGCCTGCAGAAACGCCATGAGCACGATCCATTCACGCGAATCGATTTTCCGATTCAATCGAACGCCGCCAATGCCAGCCTCGCGCAACAGTCCGAGCACTGAAGCAACAGCTGCATAATTATCCAATCCCAGACGGATGCGCATGTCGTTGACAAAAATGTAGTCGTCAACACGTCGCAATTCGCAATTGTTTCCGGCTGACAGCACGCGATCAACAGCAGCGGCCAATTCCTGCAGCGCTTTCTGCACCGCGTCATTCTCAACGGGATACAGGCGAACCGCACGCACTGCGGCGTGAAATGCAATCACGAATGAGCGGGCGATGCTCTGCGTGGCGGCGTCACTTCCGCCCGTCATCTGAGAGGCATTGCTTGCAACAGTGTTTCCCGTTGCGGTCATGCGTTCCCCTTCGCAGCTCGCAGCACAGCCGTTCGTACAACAATGTCTCTGGTGTCGGAAGACTTCTGCAATGCGGCCAGTGCCGACGGCGTTCCAACGATGCCAAGTGCCCGGGCGGCGCACGCGCGAACTTCGGGTGACTCGCGATAGCGCAACAGCGCGCGCCCGTTCAGCAATCCAGCGAGCAATTCCACTCCGTCTTCGCCGCAAAGCATTCCATACGCTTCGAACAGCGCCATCTTTTCGCTGAGATCGGCGTGCGACAAGTCCTTGCGTCGAATGGACTGCGCGAGTTTTGGCAGAGCATTCGCATAGTTGTTATTTGCGACGGCGCGAAAAGTTGCGACGCGCACATCACGGTCAAGGTCGTCAATGGCACGCTCAAGTGTCTGTAACGCCCCGGCGGATGCGATTTCGCCGAGAGCCAATACGGCTTCCGTGCGAAGGGTTGCGTCGGTTGAGCGAAGCACCTTGCCCAGTCCTGGAACTGTTGCCGGTGATTTCAACCGCGACGCCAGGCGCAGCGCGCTTCGCACAACCGCCTGATCCCCACACTCCAGTAGTCGGGCGAGCTCCCCTGTGTTTGCCGAGGCCAGCGTTGTGGCAGCACGTTCAACTGCGCCGCGCACGGGCGATGCATTCGCACCGGTTAACCAGGCCAGCAGCGGCGCCAGCGCCGCAGCGTGCAACTGACCAAACAAATCGTCGAGCGTTTCCAGTCGAGGGACGCGTGATGATTCGTCGAGAGCCTGTACTAACTGTCCGATTACAGTCGGATGGCTCAATCGTGCGGGAAGCGCAGAGAGCGACGCCCGTAATGACGGCTCGAGGTCCGGCGTTCGACGAACAGTTTCGGCAGCCTCCCGCAACAAAAATGCGACGAGTTCGTATTCCGCATTTGAAATCAGATCTATCAGCCAGCTCTCAATCACTCCAACGGTTTCGCTGAGTGCCTTGATGTTGTTCTGCGACTCAATGATGTCGAATAAAATTGAGAGTACCGCGCGCTTGCCATCACTGCTGTACTCCCGTTCGACTTCACTCTTGAGATATGCGAGCTCGCGCGGTTCGAGGAAATACAATGTCGAATCGAAATCATCGAGCCGTACAATACCGGGCGCTGGCCCATCATCAATCGCCTGCGTTTCGGCGACAATGGCGCCCAATTGCGGTGCGCTGGACGTTGCCGATGCGACACCATTTCCCCCCGACAGTGCCGCTGGTAAATCGGTTTCGCCGCCGATTTCCACGTGTCGATAGCGAACGAAGCTGAGGTCGGCCACCCACAATAGGGTGACGAGATCGTCTTCATCGGGCTGCGCAGTTTTGGCGCGCTGAATCAGATCGAGCAACGCTGACAGTTCGTCAATCTCGAAATCACGTCGAAATTCAATTTCGCGCAGACCGTCGCGATGAAACAGAAACGGCAATGCCTCCGTTCCGCGTTCAAGATCGCGATACACGACTTCTTCTTCCCACAGCAACTCGGTTTCGCGCACGTCCAATCGCACGCGGTCGGTGTGGTGCCACACCGCGGCAAACAAAGCCCCAGCGGCTTCCGTTGCGCGATGGCGCGTAGGATTGTTCGGCAGGTACAGCTGATTAGCGCGGAGTGCCTTCGCAAACGCCTGAAGCGCTTCTGCGATTGCCCCGACCGCTACGACGTCAACGTCAGCCGCACTCTGCGCTCCAGTCACGCCTCTGGCATTGTATATTCGCTGAGAGTCGCCACATCCTTGTCGCCTCGACCACTCACACACAGCAACACACATTCATCCTTGTTCCAACGACCACGTTCGCGGTGAATCCACGCCACTGCATGTGCCGTTTCAAGAGCAGGAATAATGCCCTCCAGACGACTCAACAGCGCGACACCGTGCAGCGCTTCGTCATCAGTAACAGACACGTATTCGGCGCGCCCCGTGTCCTTCAAATGCGAATGCTCAGGACCCACTCCCGGGTAATCCAAACCGGCTGAAATTGAATGCGCCGGATGCACTTGTCCATCTTCATCCTGCAACAAGTAGCTC
>JBDUAX010000343.1:0-5055 GCA_040004455.1 Gemmatimonadaceae bacterium | reverse complement strand
CCACATGAACGTTTGAGTCCGTTTGCATTGGTGAGTGCGGAATCGAACTATCAGCAGCGGTACGCATCACGTGTGGCCGCGGGCGCGGGAGCGAAGCTCACAATTTGGCGGCCCGACAGCGTCATCGGCGGATTCGTGCAAGACGCCAGCGTTAGCCTCGCCGCACTCGGCGAAGACACTCGCGCGTTACGCGGTGCGTCCCTGCCAGCGGGCGCCGGAACTGGACAGCGGGCCCGCTGGTCCCTACGATTGCGCTATCGAAAGCGCATCAATGAAAGCATACGATTCTCGCATCTCACGTTGTATCAGCCCACGATCAATCACGTGAATCAGTACACGCTCGAATCGGTGACAGAACTCGCCGTGCCATTGCGCACGAAATTTCAGTTCACCGTTGCTCACCGTGAACGATTAGACAGTCAAGCAAAAGCTCGCGGCGCAGCCAGCATTCAGGACGGGCAGGTTGTGTTCGGCATTCGAGCGAACTTCTGATGTTTGCAAGTTGTCTGTTCTGCAGTTCGAAACTTGGGGTCAATGATCAACTGCCTACGTTTCCGATTGGACGTCGCATTGCGTTCGACGCGAAGAACGGTCGCTTGTGGGTTATCTGCACGGTGTGCGCGCGCTGGAATTTGTCGCCATTGGAAGAACGTTGGGAAGCAATTGAAACGTGCGAACGGTTGTTTCGCGCTACCAGGCTTCGCATTTCTACTGACAACATTGGTTTAACGCGACTTCGCTATGGACTGGAACTGGTGCGCATTGGTCCAGCCCTGTTGCCGGAAATCGCGTCGTGGCGCTACGGAGCGCGTCTACAACCGTACGAGACCGATGGTGCGCCAAAACAAGGACTACTGCTGCGCGGAACTCGGCTAATTGCGCGTGCAACCGCCGGTGCACTGGTGAGCTACGCGTCGTCGGCTGGCCTGAGCGATGAAGCGATGCTCCGCATGCGCACGTTTCGTAGGGAGAATTCGGTGCTCACGCGGAGTGTCGATGACAATGGTCGCCGCGTAGTCATTCGCTATTCCCATTTACGCGACGCGCACCTGGTGCGCCCCGATCGCGATCAACCGTGGCGCGTTCGTGTTTCGCACGATGAAGGCACTTCAACGCTCGTCGAAGCCGACGGACTGCGCGCTGCCGGAAAATTATTGGCAACGCTTAACTTCGGTGTCGCATCGCAATTCGAAGTACAACACGCCATTGCAAAGCTCGACGAGGCCGCCGACCCAAACGGATTCTTCACACGGATTGCGTCGTTGGTGTTGCGAACGTCGTGGGGAAGATTCCCGGATGCTCCACTCCTGTTGCCGTCGGCCGAAGAAAACGCGCCCAAGTCACCTGCTGAAAGACTCGCGTTACAACTCGCCAATCGTTCGTTCTGGGGGCGAGGCAGTACAACGAGTGAGGCCGAGACGGCGTTCTTCAGGTTGCCTGCGGTGGACCGCCTGGCGTTGGAGATGGCAAGCAACGAAGACATGGAACGACGCGCAATGCAAGGCGAGCTAAGCGCATTGCATGCAGCCTGGAAAGAAGCCGAGGAAATTGCAGTGATCTCAGACGAACTGTTTGCAGACGAAGTCTTCGAAGAATTCAAGCGACAATACATTGTGCGACAGGCTCAATCCGAATAACAAAAGCGCCGACAGGAATTTGCCGGCGCTTTTGATTTGCAGAACGATTGTTACAACTGTGTCTGGAATCAGGCGAGTTGCCGACGACGACGTTTCGCAGCAAACAGCGCGAGCAAACCAGTACCGATAAGCGCGTACGTTCCCGGTTCGGGAGTGGTTGTGGTAAGCTGCAATTCACCGCCGTCAAACATTATTCCCGAATCGACCGTGTTGCGATCGGCGAAGAAAATTTCAATGCGATCACCGGCCAGCCACGACACTGAACTCATGCTGTTAGTGCCCATTCCCTTAACACCGCCGTTATCAACAACGAGACTGCCGTTCTTGAAAACCCAGGCGTCGTCATCGGCGCCAACCCACCAGTTGCCGCTGCCGCTGTTGTTGGCGTAACCGGTAAAGAGTGCTGAACGCTGCCACGTTGAGTTGTTGCTCTCCCCGGTTGGAAACCAACCACCACCGGTGTTGAAGTTGGTCGCCATGGTCGTGGTGCCATCGCTAACCACTGCGCCGCTCAATCCACCAGCAGTCCACCAGGCGAGTTCACCCCCTGCAGCGACACTGTTGATTTTGTTAGCGCCAACATACGAGGCGCCGAGAGCGGACAGCGTCGGGCGACGATTGGCGTTCAGCACGCCATCAACCCAACCGGTTTGTAGGCCGCTGCAGCAAGCATCGGCGGGTCCGTTGTGATCGACGCTCGATGCGACGTTGACCTTGAAAAGGTCGACCTGCCACTGCGCCTGAGAGACGGTGGGTGAAGCCATGAGTGCGGTGCCGACGATGGCGAATACCGCAAAACGCGAGAAACGAAGCATGCTGATTTTCCGTGATTAGGGTCACGGACGAGTATTGGCAGAATCGGTGCCACGGCTCAGGTTGCATCGTGGAAATTTAACCTAAAGCATTTAATTTCAATAGCTTGCGCGACAGCAGGGCGGCCGGCATTGCGCGGACGGCCGTCTGGCGAACTGAGGCGAGGTTGTGCTGGTGCGGCGGGTGTTGTAGCGCAGCCGCAATATTTTGGGACGGCGTGCCAGAGTAACAAAATTTTCAGGAATTTGCGAAAGCGGAGCGTCGCGCCGGCCTGCCTTAACTCAACAACATCAATGTCATTTCAGGACTTGATGGCCGCGACCGCCAGACACACCCACCCGGCAATGAAGCACACGCCGCCTACGGGAGTGATTGCCCCAAGGGCGCGCACGTCGGTAAGTGCCATCAAATAGAGGGATCCCGAAAAAAAGACTGTTCCCGCCACGAACAGCCAACCGGCGGCGTTCGTCAAGGAACCGGGCCACCGGCTGGAGGCCCAGGCAACCACTATCAACGCAATCGCGTGATACATCTGGTAGCGTGCGCCCGTCTCAAACACTTCGAGCATGCGCGGTTCGAGTTTGGCGCGAAGTGCGTGCGCACCAAATGCACCGGCGCCGACACCCATCGCGGCAGACAGTGCACCGATAATTACGAAGAGGCGTTCCATGCTTCAAAACTACACAGGCGTTAGCGCGATTGCGCGATGCGATGTGTTTTACGGTGATTGCGCGCGAAACAAGTAGCTCGCTTTTACAAAAAACCCGTCATTCACACGAATGACATCCTGAAACTTGAACGCCTGCAATTCATTGAACTGACTGCGATATCCGGCGTAGAATACCGTGCCTGGTGATGGTGTTAGCGCAAACAACACGTTGCCCTGCAGCACGTTCGTCGTCCGCGGCGCAGTCAGTGCGTACACGCCGTTGGCGTTACGAATCAGCAGCGGATCGTCGTTGCGGGAATCGTCTCGAAGTGCGTCGCGCGCATCACTGGTGTACTGGCCAACAACTCGCACAAAAAATGCGCGCGTTACCTGATACTCCATCTTCACGCGCGGAATGCGCGTGTTGCCAACGCGCGAGTGGTCCTTGGGGCGATCGTAATATTGCCAGTTGTAAGTGCCGTCGACACGAAGACGATCGGTGGGGCGCCAATTAGCTGACAGGGAGTAGTAACCAATGTCCGAAGGCGCCCATTCAAAGAAATTTTCGTCGCGACCCCAAATCAGCAGCGCGTTGAGCCCGAAGTGTTTGAATTGCGGCGTTCCCAGCGACACCACATAATCGCGGTTCGGCAGTCGTGCGGTACCGGTAAAAGGAATGGTGTCAATGACATTGCCCGTATGCCGTTGAATCGCATACGATGCATACAATGATGGATCATAACCAAACGTTTCAAGCAGGAGTGATGTACCGGCGGTCCATCCACCGCGGAACGTATAATTCACATTGAAATGCGCTTTCTTTTCAATGGCGTCTCGACGCTGGGTAAAATTCTTGTACTGCCAGTTGCCATTCAGCACGACGTCAAACGTCATGTTGTTGAGCAGCCGGTCGGGTGCCCCAAACACGGTGTATCGATGATCAATGCTGGTGGAGGCAATTGCCGGACGACTGATGAATCCGCTGTTGGTTCGGAAGTCATCGCTGATGCCACTCAGCGCGTAGCGCGCACCAAACCTTCGCCCTTGTCGAGACACACTGCCTCCCCAAAGTGGTCCGGAAAGCGTTGGTGTGTTTGGCCGGACCGTTGAACTCCACACGGTTTGCACGCTGGCGCTGTAAATCTTGTTCATGTTGACGCGCAGATCGACGCCACCAACTCGATTACTGCTCTTACCCTCTTCCTTATCGGTGACTATAAAACCAAGTCGTGCAGCGGAATTCACATCGCGTTGAACACGCAAAATGTTGTACAGTGGTCGGTCGTGACCGGAAACAGATCCAATGGAATCGTCAACCGCCGATAACAGCGCAACGCTGGTGCCGGCAATTTTCCCCGTTAGCTTCGCGGCCGCGAGTGGTGCGAGAATGCGACGGGTGTACACCAGGCCTGACGCCACGTTGAATTGCTCAACGCCTTCAAGAAAGAACGGTCGTTTTTCAGGGAATCGCAGCGCCTGGCGCGGATCTGTAACGAGTTGATTGGCATCCGACTCGACCTCAGCGAAATCGGGTTGAAACGTTCCATTCAGCGTGAGGTTGTTTGTGATTCCCCAGCGAACGTTGCCGCCAACCTTGAACGGATGATCGGAATACTTGTAGCCTTTGTCGGTTGGTGCGCCATTCAGTTGTCGCGTAATCACCGGATTCAAATCGAGCACCAGCCCACGCGAAAGGTTCGTCAGCCCCGTCAGGTGCCCATGCTGCCCGATGTACGACGCCGACGCGCGTTTGGCGGGAGCCCAACTGTATTCGTAGCCACGACTTTGCACTTTGCGCAACACATTGAAGCTCCATGTCTGCACATCAATCGGTTGGTACGTCAGGCTCTTGAACGGAATGCGAAATTCAATTTCGTAACCGAAATCCGTGAGGCGTCCCTTCGATTGAAAAACGTAATCCGGACTGATGTCGGTCGGCTCGCGCCCCACGGCAAG
>JBDUAX010000342.1:0-5055 GCA_040004455.1 Gemmatimonadaceae bacterium | reverse complement strand
TACCTCAGCAATCGATTTCCTCGGGTCGGCGTTTTCATTCGGTGCCAAGATGTCCTTTCCGCACGGTTTCACGACTTCCGCGTCGTACCGAAAGGGTTTGCGCATTGAAGCGGAAGCAAAAGACACCGTCATCAAGCACGCAACTATTCCCGATCGCTTGAGTGGTGGATTGATGTACACGGGCATTGCCGGGTCGGCGTTTGCATTCAACGTTGAACACATCAACTGGACCGCGTTGAGCGAACTGGGCACGAGCAACGTCCAGGCGCACGACGCAACGAATTGGAGCTTGGGCGCGGAAATTTCGGCGGGGAAAATTCACGGCGCGCCAGTCCTGTTGCGAGCGGGAACGGGACATAGTCAGCTTCCATTTGGCGCAAACAACGGTATCGCTTCAGAAACGCGATTTGGTGGTGGACTGGCACTGCCCGTTTCGTCTGCGGGCCGAGAGCCGGCGGTAATTGAGTTTTCGCTGCAGAGGGCGAACCGTAAATTGACAGGCAGCGCTGCGAAAGAAAGTGCGTGGTTGCTGGGCCTGGGTCTTCAAATTCGTCCGTAGTCCGCACCATGTCGTCAACTATCGCGCCCTTCGATCAAGCGATGAGCGAAACTGCGCGTTCCGATAAGCCAACCGTATACATCGAAACGTACGGGTGTCAGATGAACGTTTCTGATTCGGAATTGATGTACGGAAACCTGATTGCGCATGGTTACGAAAAAGTTGACGTGCCCGATGGTGCAGATGTCATTCTGGTGAACACGTGTGCCATTCGCGAGCATGCCGAGCAGCGGGTTCTGGGGCGACTGGGTGAACTCAAGAAGTTCATGAGAGCGGGAAGTTTGGTTGGGGTGACTGGCTGTATGGCGCAGCGACTCGGACCGAAACTGTTGAAGCAAGCGAAGCATGTTTCGATTGTTGTTGGCCCCGATGGCTATCGCTCGTTGCCGCAGCTCATCGATTCAGCGCGTAAAGGCGAGCGTTTTGTCGCCACCGATTTCGATCTCGAAGAGCACTACGAAGATGTTATCGCGAAGCGCTTCGATGGCGTCAAAGCGTGGATTCCAGTGCAACGCGGCTGTAACTATCGCTGCACGTATTGCATTGTGCCGACGACCCGCGGCGACGAGCGCAGTCGGAAACTCGCCGATGTCGTCCGCGAAACCCGGGTTGTCGTTGAGCAAGGGTTGACAGAAGTCGTGCTACTTGGCCAAACAGTGAATTCGTACAATGATGGCACGCACGATTTCGCCGATCTGTTGCGCGCGGTTGGTTCGGTCGACGGCGTAAAGCGCTTGCGTTTTACGAGCCCGCATCCCAACGACTTCTCCGTGCGTGTTATTGAAGCGATGGCGTCGGTGGAAAGCGTATGCGAACACGTGCATTTGCCAATGCAAAGCGGCTCGACCTCAATGTTGAAGCGCATGTTGCGCCGCTACTCTCGCGAAGACTATTTCGAATGCGTGGATCGTTTGCGGAGCGCCATCCCGGGGTTGGGAGTCACAACGGATATCATCGTCGGATTCCCGGGTGAAACCGACGCCGAGTTTGAAGACACGTTGTCGGCGTGTCGCGAAGTGCATTTCGATGACGCGTTCATGTTCAAGTTCTCGCCGCGCGAAGGCACGCCGGCCACCAGAATGCCTGCAGAGTGGACTGTCAGCGACGCGGTCGTAACGGAGCGATTCGATCGATTGCTATCCACCGTGCGCGGATTGTCGCGTGAGCGCAACCTCACTCGACTTGGCGAGCGCACAGAAATTCTGCTCGAAAAATTGGCGCGCGACGGCGAGATGCTTCAGGGGCGCACGCGCGATTTCAAGACGGTCATGGTGCCAGCCGATGCCGGTGCAATTGGTCAGCTCATTAATGTCGAGCTGACGGGAACAACGGGCGCGACATTTACGGGGACCGCCATTCGCAGTCGTTCACCGCTTCCAATGGCGAACTGACGACCACTGCGAAGTTCACGATGTTCGCAGTGAATGAAATTGAATTGTCGCGAATTGAAATGGTGATGGTCGGGCTCATAGAACTGACGATAGTTGTCGTGTGCCCCTGCTCATTCATGCGGTTGCTGCCTGGCTGATTGGTTTGTACGCCGCCACGATGTGGTCGGCGGGATCGGGCGCGCGCGAATTGATCACGGCTGCGCTGGTCGGCTTTGTGTTTGTAGGTGTTTCACTTCATGCAACGTCGAGGCGCCTTCGGACGATCTGCGCGTGGGGCGCGCTTTCCTCCGCAGCGTTTGTAATTGGTACCATGCACGCGCGTGAGTCGTCCGCGTGCCTGGTGAAGTTGCTGCAACAACGCAATCCAATTGTTGTTGCGCTCGACTCTCGCGCGTTACCTGGCGCGTTCGTACGCGGTCAGGCGAGCGGTGTTGGTGCGCTCGCGAAGTGCCATGCGAGTGTCACAATGAAAGTGCGCGAAGGATTTGCCCTGCCAGGCAACATTGCATTCTTCACCGGCGAACGTTTGGGCACTGATCACGGATTGCGTCTTGATGGCGAAATCCGCGCAGGGCCTCGCCGTGCGCTGCTCCGCGCGTGGCGCGGGCACGCCGGCGAGGCAATTGATTCATTATTCGGTCCGCGCGCTCCGCTCGCCCGAGCCCTGTTGATCGCCGATCAGGATGGAATTGATGTGGCCATTCGCGATCGGTTCGCCGAGGCGGGGCTGATTCACATCCTGTCAATTTCCGGCCTGCATGTAGCATTGATTGCCGGAGGTTTAACAGTGATTGCAGGCGCCCTGCGTCTGCCTCGGGATGCGGCCGCGTTCGCGTCACTCCTGTTAGTCATGTTATACGTACTGGCACTGGGCGCGCCCCCGCCGGCAGTGCGAAGTGCCGTAATGCTGGGAACTTCAACCTTGATTGCGCGAATGCAGCGCCCGGTTCATCCGTGGACGGCGCTCGCATTGGGAGCGGTAATTCCAACGTGGCAACCGACTGTCGTGCTCGATTTGGGATGGCAGTTGAGTGTATCTGGAATGGCGTCGCTGGTTGCAGCGCGCGCACTAATGCGGCGCGTGCGAAATAGTTCGCCACAGTTGGCACCTGCGCGCGCGTCACGACTATTGCGCTGGTGGACGCGGTTTGCACGCGACCGTGTAAAGTGGCTGCATACGCTGGACGGTTGGCGATGGACGTTGGTACGGGAATTGGTGACCGGCACAATTGCGTCGCTGGTTACGGCGCCGATTGTCGCATGGTATTTCGGTCGCGTGAGTCTCGTGGCGCCTCTGTCAAACATTGCGGCAGCGCCAGTGATTGCCTTTTTACAGCCAGCGTTGTTTCTCGCGCTCGTACTCGCACCCTGGCACGCAGTCGCGAAGATCGCGGCGGACGCTTGCATTGTACCGTTGGCGGCGCTCGATCAGGTTGCAGTCCGTGCGTCGCAAATTCCGCATGCAGCGTTGCATGTGGCGCCCACATTGTTGAGCGCTTTGTGTTTGGGAATTGCCACGGCGGCTTTTGTTCGCGGAACCGCAGCAAGGCGTCCGGCGCGATACGTCATTGTTGCATCAATTGCGGTGTGCGTTGCGCTATGGTCGCCAATGTTGACAACGGGAAGTGGCGAATTGGAGTTGCACATGATTGACGTAGGGCAGGGAGATGCAATTGCACTGCGCACGCCGCATGGGCATTGGATTCTGATTGATGCGGGGCGGAGCTGGAAAGGTGGCGATGCTGGGAGGCGTACTGTGGTACCGTACATTCGCCGCCTGGGTGGTGATGTCGCCGCTTTTTTTCTGACGCATCCGCACGATGATCACGTCGGTGGTGCTGCGAGTGTCATTACAGCGCTGCATCCCGCATCGTGGTGGGAGCCCGCGTATGTCGGAACAACGCCAACGTACAGTAATGCGCTCAAGGCCATTCAAGCGGAAGAAATTCCGTGGCATCGCGCACATCCGGGCGATTCGTTGCGAATCGATGGCGTGTCGCTCCGAATGCTGGCACCCGATTCCGCGTGGACGTCGGCGCAAGCGGATCCCAATCTTGCAAGCGTTGTTGTCGCTGTGGAATTCGGCCGAGTGCGGTGGTTGTTTACGGGGGACGCTGAAGCGGCCGAGGAGGAGTGGCTTGTGCGGCGGTGGGGCAATCAATTGCAATCGAGCGTGCTCAAGTCGGGGCATCATGGCAGCAAGACCAGTTCGACGGCGCTATTTCTCGATGCGGTCAAGCCGCGCGTCGCCTTGGTGTCGGTTGGCGCGGGCAATACTTACGGTTTGCCTTCGCCGTCAATCATGGAGTCATATCGCGCACGGGGCATACAGACGCTCCGTACCGATGAGTTGGGCGCGATCATCGTGCGGACGGACGGATTGCATCAGGAGATCGTGACGGCGGCGGGAAAATGGAACGTTCCAATGCGTTGAGTATTACATCAATTCACGCGTTCGCGTCTTGCTTCGCCTCGCTTGGAGAGGCCACCTTGTTGCAGGCCGACCAGGCAGCGTTCTGCTTTTGGTCTCAAGCCAGCTCGCCTTCCCGCTGTCCCGCCTGCCGACTTCCTGAGGTTTCACGTGGTCAAACACACCGCCACATCTGTAGTTACAATTGAGCGTTTCATCATCGAAGAAGAGCGGCAATTCCCCGAGGCCACCGGCGACTTGTCGGCGATTCTTTACGACCTGGCACTCGCGGGCAAGATGATTGCGAACAAGGTGCGCAGCGCCGGGTTAGCCGACATTCTGGGTTCCGACGGCGATGTGAATGTGCAGGGAGAGATTCAGCAGAAGCTCGACGTAATTTCCAATGAAATCATTGTGAAGGCGCTCGATCACGGTGGTCGCCTGTGCGCGATGGCCTCGGAAGAAGAGGAGGGAATTATTGACATTCCCGAAGGCTTCAAGATGGGCAAATACGTGTTGATGTTTGATCCGCTCGATGGATCTTCCAACATCGACGTGAACGTTCCCGTCGGTACAATTTTTTCTGTCTATCGCAAAATTACCCGTGGCGCGCGCGGTGAAATGGCAGACATGTTACAGCCCGGCCGTCGTCAGGTTGCGGCGGGTTACGTCATTTACGGCAGCAGCACCATGTT
>JBDUAX010000038.1:0-17133 GCA_040004455.1 Gemmatimonadaceae bacterium | reverse complement strand
CCGCTGGTCTCCGCAGCGGCGATAGTGAACGCAAACACGGCATTCTTGGTGCACCGACGCGTTTTCGTTTTGAGTATTCTATTGAAGGCGAAGTAAGCGACGACGTCCTGGGTGAGTTGCTCGACGTCACACGACGCGAGACGGGTTTACAGGGCGCGGTGAGTGAAGCATTTGGTGCCGTCGAGTGGAAAGGTCGCGATTCAACGGGTGTTACCATCATTTCCATTACGCGGCGAACTGGTCGCACCAACATTTCGGTACTTTCCGCGAAATTCGACGCAGCTTCGGTTCATGGAATACTTGGAGTCCTGGGCACGGTATTCGGCACCGTAGTGATCAGCGCGACAATGGTCGCCACGGCACACGTGTGGGTTCCGCTTGCGATTCTTGGCGGTGCTGCAGGCGCTGGCGGAGGGTCGTGGCTTACCGCGCGCGCATCCTGGCGCAAATACGCTCGTCGTTCGAACGACAGCGCCAACGCGCTCGGCGAAAAGCTTGCCGAACTTGCGCAGCAATCCACTGACGAACCTCGGATAGCAGAGTCGGACAATCAGAAGAAGTCAGAAGACTCTCGTTAAGAGTTCGAGATCCATATGCGAATAAAGAAGTCCCCATTGCACCGGCCCTACAGCACCGCTTAAATATCATTCACGATGCTTGAGAACCATTCTCAACAAACAAAAGCGCGATCCATTGCGCTGCCAACGCTCCAGCCTCAATCGGCTGCGGCGCCACGCGCCTGCGCCTTGTCAGCTTGCAAGTCGGGCAGCATGGCCACCGTTCTTGACATCGGTTGCGCCCCCGACGAAGCCTGTCGCCTGCGTGCCCTGGGCGTCTGTGAAGGATCCAGCGTTCGCGTCATTGATGATCGCCACTGCATGGTCCTCGACGTGCGCGGCACCCGCTTGGCCCTCGGCAACGCGCTGACCTCGGGCATCACGGTTCAGCCCGAGTCCGCTCGGATCTAATTGATCGTGGCGGCGCCATTCGCGGCGTCTCCCCTGCACCGGCTGAAGCTGACCCGTTGTGAGCACTCTACAAAGCCCTGAGTCGTCACCGGTCGCCGCGAACCGCAGCGGTGTTCGCACGACTGGCAGCAGCACTTCCGATGTGCTTCGTGTTGCGATCATCGGCAATCCCAATACAGGTAAGACCACGCTCTTTAACGCGCTGACTGGGCTCCGGCAGCGCGTTGGTAATTTTGCGGGTGTTACGGTCGAACGTGTTGAAGGAAGTTTTCGCGCGAGCGACGGTCGACGAGTGTCGGTTCTCGATTTGCCGGGCAGCTATTCGTTATCGGCGGGTTCTCCCGATGAGAAAATCGCGCTCGACGTATTGCTGGGTCAAAGCCGTGATCGCTGGCGCCCCGATGTTGTGCTCGTTGTCATCGATGCGGCAAATCTCGAACGCAATTTGTTTCTCACCAGCCAGGTCATTGAGTTGGGGCTACCAGTTGTGGTCGCGCTCAATCAAATCGACGTCGCTGAAGAACACGGCATCAACATCGACATCCCCGAGTTGATTCACGAACTCGGCGTTCCCGTTGTGCCAACCGTTGCAAAACGCGGACAAGGTATTGATCCGCTCACGAACGCCCTGTTCATCGCTGCGTCGCTGCCGTTTCCGGAAAGAAAGTTCCTGCTGCCACCAGCAGCTGCCGTTGCGTTGGCGCCAGTGAGTGCGCTGCTGGTGCAACATGGTTTGGTTCGTTGCGCCGCCGACATGGAAGCGTTGCGTTTGCTGGCGCTCGACAAAGCCGAGGCGCATTTGAATGGCGCTCCGGGTTTATCAGCGGCAATCACGCGCGCTGTTGATGAACTGAAGGCGGCGGGCTTTGCACCAAATCGTTTTGAGTCGGAAGTGCGCTACGCGTGGATTGCCGGAGTTGCGCAACGCACGGTGTCTCGCACCAGTGACAAGGTGCAAGGCCAAATCAGTCATCGTATTGATGCCGTGGTACTGCATCGCGTGTGGGGACCGATAATTTTCGCGTTGCTCATGGCAATCGTGTTTGAGTCGGTGTTTGCGTGGGCCAAGCCATTTGCAGATGGTATTCAGGCAGCACTCGACTGGCTTGGCACGTACGTCGGCAAACATTTGCCAGCCGGGGACTTGAACAGCCTGGTTGTTGATGGTGTGTTTGGCGGTGTGGGATCGGTCCTCGTTTTTCTCCCGCAGATTGCGATTCTGTTCGCCTTCATCGGCGTGCTTGAGCAATCGGGGTATATGGCGCGAGCTGCGTTCCTGATGGATCGCGTGATGCGCCGAGTTGGATTGCACGGCAAGAGTTTCATTCCGATGTTGTCGGGTTATGCGTGTGCAGTACCGGGCATCATGGCCACGCGCACCATCGAGGATCCGAAGGACCGACTCGCGACCATCATGGTTGTACCGCTCATGAGTTGTTCGGCGCGCCTGCCTGTGTACACGCTGCTCATTGGCGCATTCGTTCCCGCAATTCACGTGTGGGGGGTTGTTGGTCTGCAAGGACTGACGATGCTCGTCATGTACGTGCTGGGAACAGTCGCGGCACTCGCTGCGGCCGCGGTGTTCAAGCGCACGTTGCTCAAGGGCCCGGTGCGGCCGATGATTCTTGAATTGCCCCCCTATCGCCGCCCAAGTTTGAATTCATTGGCGGTGTCGGTTACGCAGCGTTGTCGTTTGTTTTTGCAGCGCGCGGGCACGGTGATTCTCGCGCTGTCGATTGTGTTGTGGGCACTCGCGACGTATCCGAAATCGACAAGCAATCCGTCGCTCTCCGACGCCGCGCAGCAGGAGGAGCAGCTCGGGCACTCAGCACTTGGTCGCATCGGGCACGGCATTGAACCGTTGGTTCGGCCGCTGGGTTATGACTGGAAGATCGGCGTGTCGATCGCCGCGAGTTTTGCTGCGCGCGAAGTGTTCGTGTCCACAATGAGCACCATCTACGGGGCGGGCAAGGCGGACGACAACGTCGAAGCGCTTGGCAATCGGCTGCGTGAGGAACACGATCCGCAGACTGGCAAACGGGTGTACACGCCGCTCATCGCAGTGGGTTTAATGGTCTTCTACGTATTTGCACTGATGTGCATGAGCACCATGGCGGTTACTGTTAGAGAGGCAGGCGGCGGGCGCATAGGCTGGCAGTGGGCCGGGCTGCAGTTCGCGTACATGCTGGCGTTGGCGTACGGCGCCGCATTTGCTGTTTACCGCGGTGGGCTAGCACTCGGCCTCGGAGGCTGAAGATGGATAGCATCATAGTTGGGCTCATCGTTCTGGTCGCGGCGACGTTTATTGGTCGCAAGATTTTCGCGTCTGTGAAGTCGGCGCGCTCGGCCAAGGAAGGTTGTTCTGATTGCGGGTGCGGTACGACGAGTGATGCGAAGACCGATTGGTCGAAGAGCTGAACGACGATTGAGACGCGGATAAACAACCGACGCGGATTGGTCGTAGCGAGTTATGAACAGCGTAATTCAATTGGAAAGCCGTTAACCGCAAAAAGGAAACGCGGATCGAACGGATCACACGGATTGGTTCAAGGTGAATGGAATTGCAGAGCGATAATTTGATGTTGCCATTTTTTGATGGCCTGGCCCGCGCCGAGAGATTGTCGACAGGATTAGTAAACAATAAAATGAACTTTCAAAGCGTTCGTGATGTTCTTTGGAATGGGGACAATTGTGATTCGCAGATTATGCGCAGAGATGATCGACCTTCCGTGATCTAATCCGCGTGATCCGCTGGATCCGCGTCTCGCAGTCTGCAGTTTCCCCGATCTCTGTCCAAACGCTACGCGGCCAGTAGCTCGTTACGCCCAATCCGCGTCTCGCCGTTGCCGTTAAAGCCCGTGCGTCAACACCGCGGAGCATTTCGGCCAGCACTGATCCGCCGCGACAAACACCTCGCGTAGAGCAGCAACCCAGCGGCGCCAATCGACAAGACGAGTATCGAGGGTGCTGACGCGCAGCACATCGGCCGCCAAAGCGAGTCGCGTGAGCGCGACGAATGTTGCATCGCTTTCTTCGAGCAGAGCCGCTTCAAGCGCGCGCTCCATTGGAGGATTGTTGGGAGACTGCTCGCGGGCAAGTTCAACCAGCGTGCGCTGCATGCTTTGTGCTATTTGTGCTGCATCAATCAAAGCAACCTGACGTGCCGAGTCGGTAATTCCCGACACCGCACGACGCGCGGCCAACAACGGCGCGAACCACCGGTCATGTGCGGGCCCCGGGGAGCCGCGTTGTGAGCCTAGCGCGCGAAGCCCACGCGTGAGTTCGGGAAGCGTACACGCGCGATCAACCAGGTGTGATGCAAACAGACGCAACCCTTCGTTCTCAGTGAGTTCGAGAACGTCGCCCGACGCAAGGTAAAGCGTCAGCTGATCGGCCTGTGGCATGATGCCGTCGAGCGCTTCAATATCGAGCCGCCACGCGGTCGCGTGCTCCCACGAGAGAACGATTGCATTGCCCTCGAGCGATACTGCGGCGAACGCATCGATTTCTTTTCCGCGCACGATACCAATCACGCGGGTTCGAATACCGTTTTCGGTTGCGCTGTTCGCTGTACTCATCGGTCGCTCAGTTCAGGATCGCGTTAACGACCGCAGTCGTGTCGGAGAAATCGGCAAACACCGCGGCGGCATTGTGCGATTGCAGCTCCTCGACCGAATATCGACCGGTCGCTACGCCAATGGCGCGAACGCCAAGAGACTTTCCGCAGTGGATGTCGGCAGGTGTGTCGCCAATGATGACGATGCCGTCACCCGTAACATCGAGGCCGAGTAGTTCGCGCGCGCGCTTTTGGGCAATGCCGGGTAACTCGGGGCGCAGCTCGTGATCGGACCCGAACGCATTCACTCGAAACCGTTTCACGTCGATGCCAACGGCAGTGAGTTTGTGTCTCGCGCCGTCGGCAATATTGCCCGTAAGCAGTCCCAATGTGGCGCGTTCGTGCGCCTCCAGGGCGTCGAGCAGTGGTGCAACACCTGTACACATGCGTGCGGCCTCTTTGTCGCGTGCCAGCTCTCCGGAGAGCCGTAAGAGATACGCGTTCAGTACCGCTTCCATGTCTTTGTCGATGCGCGCATCGTCGAACCCGGCACCGCGCATTTGATCGCGCGCAATTTGCCGATCGGTCTTGCCGTCGTATCTATAACCGGGATCACCTTTCGTGCCGAATACTTCGCGCAATGCTTCTTCCATGGACCGGCGACCGGCGCCGTCGGTCCACAACAGTGTTCCGTCGATATCAAACAGTACGAGCTTCACGGGAGATGTTTGGGGGTGGAATGTCTTCGATGGGTGCGTCGACCTTCGCGGTGCGCGACATCATGAGGCCGCCGGTGATAATTGCGGCGCCAACCCACTGCCACAGCGATGGCGACTCGTGCACGAGATACCACGCGACGAGAATTGCAACGATCGGTTGCAGATTCCCGTAGACCGCGGTGCGCGTTGGGCCGAGGACCTTGATGCCATTATAGAACAGCATGTAGGCAATCACCATCGCGCCAATGCTTGAATAGGCGAGGGCGCTCCACGCCGGCACACCAATCGTCGCAAAGTTCAGATGAATCAAATCGGGAGATGCGACGATCAACATCAGCAGCGCGCCACCCGACAGCGTTATGGCCGACAAGTGCATGGGATGTATGCGTTCGGTGTACGGCTGCAATAACACACTGTACAGCGACCACAGAATACCGCCAAACATGATGAGCATCGTGCCGGTGAGTGCGCCTTTCGGCCCTCCCAACATGTTTGAACTCAGCACAACACAGGCCACACCCACCAACTGCAACGCGATTCCAAGCCAGGCGCGCGCCGACACACGCTCGCGTCCCATAAGGCGGCCAATTATCGCCACCCACGCCGGTGAAGCGGCAATGATCAACGCGGCGATGCCTGCGCGCGTGGTGGTCATGCCTTCCATGAACACCAGTTGATAAAAGCCGTTGCCGATCAGTCCCAACGCCACCAAAGTGACAATGTCTTTTCGTGACGGCCACGGCACGTTGCGAACGTTGACCGCAAGAACAATCAGGATGATGAAGGCACTGACTAAACGAATCGCGCTGAACGTGAACGGGTGAAGAGTCTGCAGGCCAACCTTCAGAACGCTATAGTGGGCACCCCAGATTATCGCAGTCAGGATCAGGCCCAGGTCGGTCAGGCCAAACGCTGCTGGCGAGGGTGCGAGAGGTTTATTGGAAGACGACATCACTCAAAACTAGGCACCTGTCGAAGCTCCGGTGTAACTTGGGCGCCATGCATGTTTCCTTTGTGTTGTTCGCCGACGCAGCCAACCTCTCCCAAGAGGGGAAACTGAATGTCCTTGGCGTTTTCGACGCGGTTCAAGTGGCAACCCTGCCAGCCGTTCATCCACGTGCCACCCTGGTCGTCCGATTGAAAGGCTCGGCGGCCGATGCTGGTTCTCATGCGCTGACCCTTCGTTGGATTAATCCGCGTAATAACGAACTTTGGTCGTCCACATTGGACATTGCTGTGAACGCACCGGCGGGGCACACGGGGGAAATGGATATGCCCGTAATCGCGTCGATTGATTTGCCACTCGACGCGATTGGGAACTACACGATGATCATTGCTCTGGACGGCAAAGTGCATGCGGAATCACGCTTGCATGTGCGCGCTGGTGCGCCGATTGTCGCGCCATCTCCCGGCGCCATGATGAGCTGAGGAAACGTTAGAACGACAGCCGGCGCGCGCTGATAAAATTTGCGCGCAGCTGTTGCACGTACGCTTCGTCGCTGACCAAATTTTCAACGCGCACACCGCCGCGCCGTACGCCGCTGTGAATGAACTGCTTGTCGGCCATTGCGAGCCCGACATGCGTTATGCGTTTGTCGTCGCGATCGGAGAAGAACAACAAATCACCCGGAAAGAAGTCGTTTACAATGCGCCCCGCGTCGAGCGAATTGGTCGGCAGCGCGTCGCCAACGAGCGCCTGCTGCCATGCATCGCGCGGCAACTGAAGGCCGTGTTGCGCAAACACAGCTTGCACGAGTCCAGAGCAGTCGCATCCCCACGGCGTAACGCCTCCCCACAAATAACTCGCTCCCGCGAAGAACGTCACAGCCGTTTCGACAACTGTTGATGCTGCACGCGAAAAGCGCTTGACTGTTTCGTTCGCCGACAATGATTCGCCGCTTAGTGTGTCTGACTCATTCGAAAATCTTGCTCCGAAGGGCAGCGCACGAACTTCACCTCTCGGAGAGCGAATCGTTGCTCCCAAACTCAGTTGCCAATGTTGCTCTTCGCCATTTGATGGCTCGATGTACCCAACGTGCATCCAACCTTCATACAAATCTGGGCCGCGGACCCTCCACCAGTCGCCGCTGTTCTCCAGCAGATGCACAACCTGACCTGCGACGAGTTGCGAAACTTGCGATGTACTTAAGCGCGCTTCGGCGTTAAGTGGTGCGATGCCCGACCGCACACGCGCGTTGCTGCTAACTGTGAGCATGGTTATCCGCGAGTCCTGGAATTCCGTCGCGTCCGCGCGCGAGTTGAACTGATCGTTCAATGGCCTGCTCCATTGCCGCCACTGCGAGCACTTCCACCACCGGCATTGGCGCTTGCACCCCATCAACGGGACACGCTGCGAATATCACGTCGCCGTCGAATGCCGTTCCGCAGGGCGTGATACGCCGATAAAACGCGGCCGATGTAGCGGCAGCCAAACCAGCGAGCTCGATTTTGCTCATCGATGCGTTGACGGCCACAAATGCGATTGTCGTGTTCGTACGCCCTGCGTCACTTTCGCTTGCAACGCGATCATTCCTCGCTTTGTCGGCAAGCACAGTGCGCAACATGCTCTCACCATCGGCAAACGCACCACTTTCGGTGCGCGCGCCTGCAATGATCTCGTTGTTGCCGTTACGCACATCTCCGAACGCATTCGTGACAACAATTGCGGCGGCCAATGTGTCGCCACCCCGTGCGCTGCCAATGCCAACGCCTCCTTTCATTGCGCGCGCGATGCCGCCAATTTTTCCGACCGTCGCACCCGTTCCCGCTCCAACCGAACCTTCGGCAATGTTCGTCGACATCGCGCTCGCGCACGCAGCGTACGCCATGTCCGCAGTTGGTCGCGCGCTGAACGATCCGAGTGGCGCCAAATCGAAAATCACCGCAGTTGGCACAATGGGAACAACGCCTCCAGCAATTGGGAAACCGCGACCATGCTCCTCCATCCAACGCATGACGCCAGCTGCCGCGTCAAGGCCGTATGCCGACCCACCAGTTAACATCACCGCATCAATTCGATCGGCGAGATGGGTGGGAACCGTCGTTGCAAGCTCGCGCGTTCCGCTCGCACGTCCAAGCAAATGCGCCGCACAGCGAAAACGCCCTTCAATGGCGCGAATGACCGTACAACCAGTAGCGCCTTCACTGTTCGTGGCGTGACCGATTGCAAATCCGAGTTGTTTCCAGGGTGCGGCGAAGTTGGCGTTGTTCGCAGTCATGCGGACAATCTAATGCGGCTACTGCAGGCCTTGTGCGTTCGAATTCACGGTGTGGTGCCGTGATGCATTCAGGTCATCAAAAGTCACGACCAGGCCGCCGTCGGGGTGTGGCGATGCCGAAACTTCGAACAGCCGATTGTGGCGCTCGTCGAGTACGGTGCCGTGCGTGACCATGCCCGAAGAAACGGCGCGGTCAATCAATGCGTCGAGCCCGCCGGATTCGGCGTTGTGCCCTTCACCAAGCAGCGCGTCAGGAAAACGCTGGCCAAGAATGGTCGTGTACGAATGGGCATTGCACAGCTCCAACGAGCGCGCATTGCAGCGACTGATGCGCTGCGCCTCATCGAGCACCACCATTCCCGTCGCAATGCAATCAAACGCTGCCTTCCATTCGCGCGTCGCGCGTTCAATTTCTTCAAACAACTGCGCGTTCACAATTGCAACAGCAACGTGATCGGCCAGGCGCTGTAGAATGCGCCCGTCTTCTTCGGTGAACGGCGTTTCGCGATTGATCACAGCGAGAACACCAATCGTTCCACGCGCCGTTGTAAGCGGTGCAATGACGGTGCGCTTGATTGGTGCAATACGACTGACAGAGGGATTCGCCAGCGAATCGTTCGCATAATCGTTTGACACAATGCGTTCGCCAATGGTCGCTACGCGTCCCATGACGCTTGTTCCAACTGGCAAGTGTACGCCCGCCAATACCGAAGCGGCGCCGACTGCCGCTACAATGTGCATGTACTCACCGGTGCGCAATGCAACCCCCGCACCTTCGGCGCCGAGTAGTGCAACAGCGTGTCGCATGATGAGTCGCAACACTTCACCGGGGCGCAGTGACTCGCCAACAGCGCGCGCAACATCAGCCAGTGCTTCTGTTTGACGGCGCTGCTGTTCACTTTCGGCGTAACGACGCGCGTTCGCAATTGCCGTTGCCGCCTGTGATGCCATAGTGGCAATCACCTCTTCGTCTTCCGGAGAAAACACGTCTTCTGGAGCGGCGTGCAACGCAACGACAGCAATCAGTCGAATGCCCATGATGAGCGGCACAGCCAACACGGAGGAGGCCGGTCCGGCATCGCCAACCACGTCGAAACTCGACAATGATGGCGCGCCGGATTGTTCACGCAAACGATCAGCGCCGCGGTCACCAAGTCGCACCGGCTTGCCAGTGCGAGCAACTTCGGCAATGACGCCGTCACCCAACTCCATTGGGTTTCGCGGGCGCTCGGTGCCCCGCACAACGCGAAAACGCGTAACGAGTGTGTGCTCTTCCAGATCGGGAATCGCAATAACAACGCCGTCGGCGTTGGTGGCGCGCACCGCTTGACGTGCAAGTTCGCGAATGATTTCGCGTTCATCGAGTGAACGCGCCAGGGCTGCACCGGCCTCCTGCAACCGCTGCAGGCGTTCGGCGCGGCGATTGGCAACTACGCGCAATGTGTCGTGCGCAATTCGCGCGCCCAGATGACGAACCAACCAGCCAATTTCCTGACGAACACGCTCGTCGGGGCATTTGCCGTCGCGCGGCGATGTGAGTTTGATAATGCCCAGCAAGTCGCCATCAGTTCCGCGAATCAGCCCGACAATCAGATCGGTCGGCAACCATTCAGTTGGATCTATCGCGCGCGGAGTTGGATGAGCGCCGAAGAACTCGCGGGCCACCCATGCGTCCGACCCGTCGAGTACATGCAAATCACCGACGCGAAAACGATCGAGTAAGGACAACCGTTTGCGCCACACGACGCCAGGCAGCGGGAGCAACGCTTCGTTCGCGCTCTCGTCCGGGCCGGCAGTGACGGCAAGGGTTGGCGTCAATGCGGAATCACGCAATGTGATAAGCACGCGATCGAAGCCGAACGCATACAATGCATCGGCCGCGGCCTTAACACGGCCAGTCGGCGAATCGCTGCGATCAATCGCGTCTAACGCTCGGGCGAGATTGGAGTGCGCGATGGAGTTTGGGGGCGAAATATTCTCCGTCACTGTACCCTGTGACGATCAATGCCAAACTGCCGAAACTGTTTAGCCGGTTAAGGTTTGCTTGAGAGCGGGAATGCCATTACCACGCCCAACTTTTGAACAAATCTGCGCCAAACTGCTGCGGCGTTTGCTGGAAAGTTCGTGACAGTCCGAGCCGCCCGCATGACTGTGCGCTCGACCCGGGCTCGAGCCCCAACGCCAGTGAAAGACTGCCGGTAAGACGACGCTCGGCCTTCACGCCGAGTCCTTGTGCGAACAGCGAAAGCGCGTCGGCACTTGTGCCTTGCGAAGCCAATCCGCAAAAACCGGTGCTCAAACTCAGGTAGGTGTTACGCGTAACTTGCCAGCCCACACCAACGCGGGTAGCTGCAAGAATGCCTAATCCGTTCTGCAAATTCGCAGTTTCCCCTGGCGCAATCGCGGTTGGTTCAACTTGCACAACGTCAAAGCGACCACCGGCCAGGCGGCTCGATAAATAGCTGCCCGCCAAACGCAACGCGAGTGTTGCGGTCTGCTCGTAAGCGCGGGCACCGAGCAACACGTTGGCAGGTTCACCAGTGACGAGGTAGCTCAACATATCCGATTCGGGCAGCGGTGGATTGTCTGCGCTGGCCAAACCAAGCGTGAGTTGGTTGAGCGTGCCACCAATATTTACGCGAATGCGAACATCCTGGCGATTCGAATTCGCACGGGTTTCGCGAACGGTGTGCAACGCCGAGATATCGAGCGCGGGTTCAAGGTCGGGATCGCCGAAGAAACGAATGACGCCGCGCTCAACTTCGAACGAAGGACGGGCGAGTCCGAGGTTGAGTTGATAAGTACCGCGCTGCACGGTAAGCGAGTCGGACAGTGCGAGTCGCGCAATTCCGCCGTCGCGACCAACAGCGCGCGTCACGCGAAGCGCGCCGCCGAGTTTGATATTTGCTTCGGGACTGCGCAACCACACGTCGTCCCCCACTTCTATGAGGACATTGTCAAGCGTGAGATTCTGCACCAGCGCCGACGGCGCTTTTGGTAACAGCGCATCCATGCTCACCATGTTGGTATCGACAACATCAAAGTTGTCAGTCAGATCAATTGAGCGCTTTTGCGTGAGCTCGCGAACATAGATACGGCCGCGATCAATGTGCACACCACCACGAACCAACGCAGCATTTGTTGAACCGCTCAAACTCACCGGTCGAGTAGTGCTGACGGTGAGCGATGCGCTGCGCGCCTTGTCGATTGCCAGAAAGTTGTTCGCGGTCAACTGCAAATCGAATTGCGGAACTTTCGGGTCACTGAATATCACGCGACCGAAAATCGACAGGCTGTCCCCCGGAAGTCCGCTCGTGGCGGAAACCTGTTTCACGAGCAGCGTATCGCCAGTGAGATTCAGGTCGGCGTGAACGCGATCAAGTTTTACGCCGAGGTTGGCAAAGGTTATCGAACCGTTGTCGATGTTGAGTGGTCCGCGCAATCGCGGATGCTCCCACGTGCCAGTGAGTGCGATGTCGGTGTTCAGCTTTCCGGACGCCGCTGAGACGTCGGGCAGGAAGGATTGCAGCACGGACAAATTCACGGAATCGGTGCGCAATCGACCGATGAGCGGCTTATCCACCTGACGCGTATGTCCCGTCGACAACGCGAGATCGACTGGCAAATCCGCGTTCGCCAGCAACACTCGGCGATCCTTTGCCCACAACACGCCATCCACCGCAAGCATCAGTGAATCATATCTGGCTCCAATATCGAATCGCTCAAGTTTGAGCGGGCCAACAGTTGCATCACGCAGGGCCAGCGATCCGCTCAGTTTCGGCATCTCGCGCGTTCCAAGGGCCGAAATGTTTGCGCTCACTCGACCAGCAGAAAGCGATGGCGTTTGCAATAGCATTCCGATGTCAGCCAGCGGAAGGCGATCAAACAAAAGGCTGCCATTCACGTCCCCGGCCGATGTGAATGTACCGCGCAACGACATCGAACCGGTATCGCTGTGCACCAACACCAACGAATCCAACTTTGCCGAACTGTTTGCGCCGAGCGTGAAGTGAGCAGGTGCCTGGAGTCTGAACCCACTTTCGCGCGCCGTTCGTGCTGTATCAACATGTAGCGCGATCGTATCGAGCACGACGAACGTTTCCCGGTCGTCAATAGGAATATCAGCGAAGTTCGCAGCGCGTGACACACCACCGGTTACCGCTATTGTCGCGTCGGCCGCGGTGCGCACGCTTACGCCAAACCGTTCGGCCACGCCGTCTTTCAGTGTCGCTCGCGCTGCGACCGAGGAAATGTGTACTCCCCCAACCAAGGCTGAATCAACAGTCAATAGAGCGTTGCCATGCGCTGAGCGCATGATGTCGTTCACATCCATGCGCAGTGAAACGCGAGATGCCTGCGCACCACCCGCATCAATGCCGCGACCAACCGCCTGCGCCTGAACACGCAGCCCGAGCAAATCAGTCGTATCAATCGAACCAAAAAGGGTTCCGCGCACATCAAGAGTTCCACGCACTGTGTCACCGGCCGCAGTAAACAAAGTCGGTAGCGTGTCGTCGGCCGAAAACCATTGACGGAGGCCGCCAAGTGAATCGACAGCAAGCGAGAAATTCAACGAATCGCGCTTTCCAGAAACCAGGCCCAAACCACCGTGCCCGTTCAACCCGAAGGCCGAGCTTTCGAGTTTGAAGTTGTCGACTTTCAGTAGTCCGGCATCGAACAACAGACTCGTTTGACCAGCGTACAAACGCGCTTCACCAAATCGCGACGGACCGTCGACATCGGCCGTGAGTCTTCCTTTCAAATCAGACAGCGTCGCGCCGTCGAGTGAGGTCTCGCCGCTAACTGAAAGACTGGTGATCGGCAGTGAGGGATCGCCAAACAGTGTTCGCAAGTTCACGCCACGCATGCGATAGCGACCGATTGCCGCGTACTGCGGTTCGAAGGCATCAATCTGTCCAACGAAATTCAGTTCTCCCCCTTCGCCGGCCAGCGTTGTCGAAACGGAGAAGTCTTCCGCCGTTCCTTTCGCCTTGATCGGTCCGACCGCCAGTCCGCGAAGCGGCAATCCCACATACGAGCGCGACAATGTTGTGTACGACAACGGCGCCGCTTGCATGTCGACGTCGAACTTCACTCCTTCCTTAAGCAACGTGATGTGACCGTCGCCCGTGAACCGACTCGGGTCCCCCGGCCCGTCTGTGTGCACGAAGTCGGCGTTGCTGTACCGCACATCAAACCACAGTGAATCGAGTCGCGCTGTACCGCGCACAGTGCCGTTCACTTGCGGAAAAAGCTTGTTCACGTAGCGTGGGGTGCGCAAATCGAGTTGGTCGAGTTTCAAATCGAAACCACGCATGACAGTCAGCGCGGGGGTATAGATGTCCACAACACCCTTGCCACTCCCTCTCGAGGTTGCGCCTGGCACGTGCGCGTCGGCAAAAGAGAATGTGGCGTTGTCAATCGCAAAACGATTTACGGGCCCGCCGCGCCCCTGCACATGCGCCGTGAGATCACCTTGCCAGTCAAACGGGAACGGTTGCCCGTTAAATTGGCGCAACAGGTCGGTGTTCGCGGGCAACATGTCGAGCGCAACCTCCGTAATGCGCAACACTGGGCCGCCAACTCCAAAGGTCATGTTGCCTCGCACGCGCGATTTCATCGAACGCACGTCCATGTTGCGCAAACCGTATTCAATGACCGACAAGTCGCGCGGATCGTTCTTCATCGTGAAGTCAACGCTACCCCAGCCGGTCCACGGCAATGACGAATTGATCCACGCGACATCAGTCATTCCAACGGTATCGCCGTGCAAACGAATATCGAGTCGTACGGGCAGCCGACTTCCCCACACGACCTTGGCGTTTCCCTTCGCCGAAGAATTCGCAAGATTGAACGATACGCCATCCACCCACAGTGAATCACCAACTTTCCGCAGCACCGCTTTCAAATTGCGAAACGCGAACGGAGGTTTCATCCAAATGGTATTCAACTTCTGCAACGCGAAGCGCATTCCGGCAGAATCGGGATCAGCCAGTCGCGAGTGGCCGAGTGCGACGTCCATCTGCACGTAGCGCCACGTGCGGGTTAAGCGGTTTGGCTCCTTCCTGATTTCAGAATCATCGCGAAGAATATTGAACGCGATCGCGCTGTCGCGTTTCACGCCCTTGAGCGAATCGGCAATGGCGTACTCCTGCACCACAATCAACTGCGCGCTGCGGATAGTCGCCGTGTCAATCATGAAGTACTTGAACAGATTGTTCTTGGCTCCAGTTGAAAGCTTCGGAACTCTCCCCTTTAGCGCTCGGCGAAAATTCCAATCATCTTTGCCGTAATCGACCAACGCGACAACAGGATGCTCGACTTCGACCGAATGCAGAATGATGCGTCGGTCAATCAGGTCGCGAGGGTCGTACGTGACGGTAATGCGACCACTGTTCAGAAACGGTTTGCCGTTTGGTTCCCGCAGTTCAAGGGTGTCGATGGTGAGGTCGGTAAACAGCGAACCGTGAATCGCACCAACGTACAACCTTCCGGAAATTGCGGAGGAGATTGCCGGCACCAACGCGTCACGAATAACGGCTCGCCCGCGATCCGTTTGCGTGAGCAGCGCAATGCCACCGACTAACGCTGCGCCCAGGGCGAGCAACACCGATGCCGTTGCAATGACGACGGTTCTCCGGCGCGGCACGCTAACGCCTCACGATAGTGTGCACTCTAAAACGCCTGTCCAATCCAGATACTCGGATTGATACGACGCAGAAAACTGCTTCCGTTCGACGGCCTGAACGTTGCCGGGCAGTTCCCTGCGGCCTGCACCAGTTGTCCATTTGCGTTCGTCGTGACCGGCAACGTGTTGGTGGGGCTCACGCAGTAAAGCGGCGCTACGCCAGCAGTGAGTGGCGCATTGAAGTACGCGGCGCCCGACTGTGCGTTATACGCGTTGTATCCAAGATCAATGCGAATTGCTCCGAACGGCGATGCAATGCGCACCCCTGCACCGGGCGTGACTTTGAACGTTGGTCCTTCTTCTGCGCGTATTTCCGAAGTCGCCGAATTTCCGCGATTCCACAAACGTCCTGCGTCGGTAAATACAGCCCATTGCAACAGCGAACTCAAAAACGGACTTGGCATCTGCAATTCGAGATTGCCGACAACCAGCGAATTGCCACCCGTGGGCACAATGCGTTCTGCCTGCGCGTTGGTCTTCGATCGAAAATACAGATTGCCATTCACCGGTACACTCACTGTGTCACCAACGATGTAAACGGCGGGCCCAAGCTCGTTTTGCCTAAATCCGCGCACTGTTGTTGGTCCGCCCGCGTACAAGCGCTCCTGCGGTGGCACAAATGCCGTACCATTTAGTGTTGTTCCACCGGCGTACACTTGTCCAACGCGCAAATGCGTTATGACGCGCGCCGAAGTGTTGCCGATAGTGAAATACCACGTGGCATCACCAACTGCCTTGTTGAATTGCTGCGACTCCGACGATCCAATCAGCGTTGACGCATGTCGCAACTCCAGCCGCAACGTTGTTCCACTCGTTGGCCGCAACGGATCATTGACCGTTATTCGACTAATCGAGTAACTGAGGGCGGCCAACCGGTTGTTCTTCTGCAGAAACGTTCGCGTATTTACTTCGCACGCGTTGAACACCGCGCAAAAAAACGCGGGTTCCGCTTCGGTTCTTCCAAGTTCCAATTGATATGCCAACTGACTTGGATATTTCGACTGAAACGGATTCGTCAAACTCAGCGCACCACCGATTGGCGTGCGGCGAATGTACGCCTTGTATTCCGACAATGTCGAACTGAATACTGTGAGCGTGGGCACCTTCGTCGGGCGCGAACGAATCGGCTGTCGCAACGTCATCGACCCGAAGTAATTGAGCGTAGCGCTGTAGGGATCCTTACGCGCCTGCGTTTGGCATAAATTCGGTGCACCATCGAGCGGCGCGCCAATGCCAACCTTGCTCACGCGCGCTTCCAACTCCAGCCGTTCGGCAAACGGTACAAAGTCGCGATCAGTAAAGCTCCCCTGCATTCGAAAACAATCAAGTGTGGCCCAACCGAGTCCACCGCGCGCCGCATAACGCGCACCCTGCACAATCGTCGCCGTGAGATTCACAATCGAATCACCCGGTGGTTGAATTGAATCAGGCTGCAAATCAACTCGTCGAAATTCGTCAGTTTGATACAAGTCGCGCTGGGCATCAATAATCGCCCGCGCCGAATACCACTGACCCGTGCGCAAATTCATCGTGCGACGAATGGTTGCTTCCGACACACCGGATTTTGCCTGGTCCGTGGCAACTTTGATTGCGCCCAAACGCGCACGCGTTCCCGGCACAATGGCGACTTCAACGTCGGCGCTGTGTGTGTCGCTGTTGGTCGTGTAAGCGAGCAGCGCTTCAGCCTGCGGCCAACCCAGATTGCGAAGACGTCTGACCAGCGAATCGCGACCTGCGTCCAGAGCACTGCGGTCAAACACGCCACCTACCTTCAACGGAAAGTCGCGTGCCGAGCGTTCAACTTCGGGCGCGGTTTCCGTCCCCTTGATGGCAAGCGAGACGACGCGCATCGCCTGCCCTTCCCTGATGCGAAAAGTGACATCAATCACGAGCGGTTTAACCAGGCGAATGGCGGTATCGACGGTGACGTCAGGATACCCGCGACGTCGATACAGCACCTCAAGGCGCTGCACATCCCGACGCA
>JBDUAX010000037.1:0-17134 GCA_040004455.1 Gemmatimonadaceae bacterium | reverse complement strand
AGGAATGAATCTCAAACTATCATTTCGTATTCCAAGTCCACTCGGCGCAATCCGCATGATTCGAACGATCCGCGTTTCGTTTTTGCTTTTGCCGTTGCTTTTGCCACTACTGTTGCGGTGTCCGATTCATCCTGTCCGTTCACCCGCGTTATCCGCGTCCCGCTGTTGCTGTTCAATCTCCAAATGCGACGCTCGTTGCATTTCGCGCACCCCGAACGACTCCGTCCGCAGGATCTGCGTCTCTCGAGTTCGTCCCACAGTGCAACTGGGACTTGCGCAATTCAACAGGCCCACCCTATGTTGTCCAACCCGGCCGAACTTCGGCCGCACACTTTTTCTCCAAACGACACACCGATTTACATGACCATTACCCGCACGCCCACCTCTCGATACCGCCGGCTGCTGCCGACGTTCGTCGCGCGCGTGGGCGTATTGCGTTCGGTCGTCGGAGACTTCGACCAACTCGCTGTCGGCGAATACGCCACCGGAGAACGAACACCCTAGGTCTTAAGGATTCGCTGTCGTGATCCGGCCTTTTGGGTGCAGCTGACCCAAAAGGCCTTTTTGTTTTCCCAAACTTCAAAGATCACGATCATGAATCAACAAATCGTTGAACGGTACATAAAGCAGCCGTCGTCGCTGCCATCTGAGTTACGAAAACGTATTGAACGCGAGTGGAACGGCGAGGCAGTGCAGCTCTACGCGCTCGTCGATCTCGACGACACGCTCACATTCCGTGAGGCGTGGTTCGCGCTGGGTGAACATCACGTTGCAATCGTCGCGCAAAACGCGGGCGCCGAGTGGGATGTCGATTCGACTTCACGCGCGGACATCGGCGCGATTCACGAATCGCCAGGCTTGAGCGCAAATACGCTCATTCTGCTCTCGAAAAGCGGTAAATCGCCGTTGCTGGTGGTGCGCTACACACAACGACAGCGCGGCGCAGTTGAGAACATTCGCTTTGTGCTCGACGAAGCGCTTTCCGGACGGGAAGTGTTGCCGGCGAATGCTAGCGATGAAGCGAATAGGGTGAGCTCGGACGCCGCTTACGTGGATGCAGTTGCGCGCCCCGTGCGTGATGCGCAAGCACTCATGTCCGGACGTGAGTCGGCGGTCATTCTGCGCTTGCTCGGCTACCTCAAACCATACCGGAAAGAGGTGACACTGGGTTTGCTCGCGGCGACGGTCATCACGTTGGTCAGTCTCATACCGCCGTATTTGGCGGGCTATCTGATTGATCGCGTCATGCGCCCCGCGCAAGAAGGAACGCTGTCGAAAGTTGTAGCAACGCGCATGGCGTGGACGGCCGTTGCAGCAATGGCCGCGGTTTACATCCTGCGACAGCTCGCCGCGTTGGTTCGGTTGCGGCTCATGTCGGTGCTCGGTGAGTGGGTCGCACGCGATTTACGCACGGAACTGTACGGTCACTTGCAGACGTTGAGCCTGTCGTTTTTCTCGCGCAAGAAAACGGGCAGTCTCATCACTCGCGTAACGGCCGATACCGATCGACTGTGGGAGTTCATCGCGTTCGGCGTCGTTGATGTGTCGTTGTCGCTCGTGATGCTCACGGGTTTGGGCGCAGTCCTGCTTACACTCGACTGGCGTTTGGGTTTGGTGATGACGTTGCCAGTGCCGGTGTTTTGCTGGTTGATCTACCTGCATGGCGAGTCCCTCAACGCGCTCTTCATTCGCGGGTGGCGCAAGTGGTCGCGCGTTACCGACGTGCTGTCGGATACCATCCCGGGCATTCGCGTTGTAAAGGCGTTCAATCAGGAAGCGAAGGAAATCGGTCGGTTTGGTGAACGCAACGAAGATGTCACCGACGAATTCAATCGCATTCACCGTTCGTGGACCACGTTCTGGCCGTTCTTGATGTACCTGGTGCACACCACGACGGTCATGGTGTGGGTGTTCGCGGTGCCGCGCTTGCTGGGGCACGGTCACCCGTTGTCCATCGGCGTGTTCGTTTCGTTCCTGCTGTACACCACGATGTTCGTTTCACCAATCGAAATCATCGGACAGATGGCGCGCACAATCAATCGTGCAACGTCGTCGGCGCATCGCGTGTTCGAAGTACTCGATAGTGAGCCGGAAGTGCGGGATCCCGCGAATGCGATTCGCTTGTCGCCAGTCAAGGGCGCCGTGACATTCGAAAACGTCACGTTCGGATACGACGGAATGCGGCAGGTGTTGCGCGGCATTTCGTTCGATGTCAAACCGGGTGAGCTAATCGGTCTGGTTGGTTCGTCGGGAGGTGGCAAATCGACACTCATCAATCTCATCGCACGGTTCTACGACGTGACGGGGGGTTCGGTGAAAATCGATGGTGTTGACGTTCGGCAACTCAACACGGGACACTATCGGGAACAGTTGGGGATGGTGTTGCAGGATCCGTACCTGTTTCACGGCACCGTGATGGAGAACATCCGCTACGGTTTACCCGATGCCTCATTGGGTGAAGTCATTGCAGCGGCGAAGGCAGCCAACGCACACGGCTTCATCTGCAAAATGAGTCAGGGTTACGACACGATGGTGGGTGAACGTGGACACACGCTGTCGGGGGGTGAACGTCAACGCGTTTCCATTGCACGAGCCATTCTGCACAACCCGCGCATTTTGATTCTCGACGAAGCAACGAGCAGTGTCGACACCGAAACAGAGCGGGAAATTCAGGAAGCGCTGGAACGGTTGATTGCGGGGCGCACAGTATTCGCGGTTGCGCATCGCCTTTCAACACTGCGTCGCGCGTCGCGTCTGTTCGTGATCGATCAGGGGCGCGTGGCGGAATCTGGAACCCATACCGAATTACTGTCGAAACCCGATGGCATTTACAAAAGGCTGCATGAACTGCAGCTGCAACTTCAATAACAGGAGGCTGAAAGCATGACCGATGTACTGGAGTTAACCTCGATTGGAAACCTGATTGTGATGGCGAGTGATGCAACCGCAGAAACCGGATCCACCGAAGCGATCGAGTTCGTGAACTCAGCCTTTGAGCTGCGCGGTGAAGATGATGGTCGCCTGTTTGTCATGATCAATGACGAACTGGTAGCCGTGCAGCTCAGGCAGTGCTTTCCGTGGTCGCAACCGACTCGATATCTGTCGCTCTGGTCGGGCGACGGTGTCGACGAACGCGAAGTCGCGTTGGTTGATGACCCGGCAAACTTGCCACCTGTATCTCGTGCTGCACTTGAACAAGCGCTCGCAGCTGCTGGTTTCGTGTTGCAGGTAACGCGTGTTGAGTCAATCAAGGAAGAAGTGGAAATTCGTAACTGGAGCGTGCTAACCAAACACGGTCCACGAACGTTTCAAACGCATCTCGATGATTGGCCGCGCGAGTTGCCCGACGGCGCCTTGCTCATTCGCGATGTCGCCGGCGATTTGTATCGGTTGCCGCCAACCAGCGAGTTGGACAAAAAGAGCAAGGAAGTTTTGTGGTCACTGCTCGACTAGTGGTTGTCGAAATTGGGGACAGATTCAGACGTGAACCTGTCCCCAATTAGTTCTCGTCACCCAGTCGGTATCCGGCGCGCCGAACAGTAACGATGTATCGCGACGAGCCTGGATCATCTCCCAGCCGTTGCCGCAGCGCCGCCAGATGTGTTTCAACAGTTCGACTTTCCGTTCCCGCGGCGTAACCCCACACTTCCCGCAGCAAATCGTCGCGCGACATCACGCGCCCTTTGTGACGCACCAACGCGGCGAGTAAATCGAATTCCTTGGGTCGTAAACTCAACTCTTCGCCACTGCGTTTCACGGTGCGGGCAGAGAAATCAATCATCAAGTCCTGCAAGCGAAACTCTGATTTTGTTTCGCTCATCCCCGCACTTGAACGCTTGAGCAGCGCGCGCACCCGCGCGAGAATCTCGCGCAACCCGCACGGTTTGACGATGTAATCATCCGCCCCCAAACCAAAACCGCGCAACTTCTCCTCTTCCATCCCGAGCGCGGTCATAATGAGAACGGGCGTGTTATTGCCTTCGTCGCGCAACCGCTGCAGCACAGTAAAGCCGCTCATTGTCGGCAACATTAAATCGAGAATAATGAGATCCGCGTTACATGCCCGCGCCTGCTTCAACCCTTCAACACCAGTTGCTGCGGCGACTACCTCAAATCCCTCGTGCTCGAGATTGCTCACCAGCATTTCCGAAAACGCGCGATTGTCTTCGACCAGCAGAATCTTGCTCATGAGTGGGCCGAGGTCAGTTCAAGAACAACGCGGGCGCCACCACTTGGTGCACTTTCAATCCAAATGCGACCGCCATTTACTTTCGCGATGTGATACGCCACCGCGAGGCCAAGTCCAGATCCCGCGCGTTCTGATGCCTGATCGCGAGTGAGACGCTCGTACGGTTCAAACACGCGTTCTCGTTGCGATTCTGGAATTCCCGGCCCGTCGTCGTCGACCCAGAGCTGCACCAGTGAGGGCGATCGCTGCTTTCCGCCAATCACAATGCGCTGTTTCTCTTTCCCGTATTTAATGGCGTTATCAACAAGATTGACGAGCGCCTGCCGAAGCAGTTGCCGGTCTGCGCGCACGGTGATTGATGAAGCGACATCTGTGACAATCGTTTGCCCAACATCATCAATTGCCAACTGCACCGACTCTACGACATCACTGAACACCTCACCAACATTGAGCGTCTGCAACGCGGGCTTGATCTCAACTGCGCCCGATCGTGAAAACAATAGCACGTTTTCCACCATGCCAATCAGACGACGCGTCTCGCGCACGATGGACTTCGTCAAATCGTCACGCGTTCCGTTCGGGATATCATCGCGCATTGTGAGCGTTTCACTCGCCAGCAAAATCTGCGCGAGAGGCATGCGCAAATCGTGCGACGTCCCAGCAATGAAATCGCTGCGCGCACGAGCAACAAACATTTCGCGATTAGATGCACTGACGGCAATTGCAATCACCACAATGGTCGCCAGCGTCAGGAAGCCGAGCGCCCAGAGCCTTGATGACGGCTGAGAGGGTTGCGGATATCCCCCCTGAGAGGGATCGATGGCGGCGGCAACAGACAATCCTTCCATCGGGCCATGCATGATTACGTGCGCGCGATATTTGCGGGTAGTGTCGACTCTGCCAAACAGTGCTACCGCGTCGCGATTACTTACCTGCACTGACATCGTATCGAGTGCGTACGTCACTCCGGTTAGCGAGTCGGTCCCGTCGCCGTAACCACTGCCTCCGCTAAACAGCGACTTGATCAAATCGTGCCCGTTGCCAATCAGTCCGACAACCACTGTGCCCTCGTCATCAGTTGGCGTCGTCCACGTCACGATGCCGAGGGATCCAATGGTCGAATTCAGATAAAGCCTCGCGCGATTCTTTTGGCTCGCGTCAGGTTTCTGTCGCTCCAACCGCGCAATCGCAACGAGTTGCGAATCGCTGAGTGCTGTCTTCTCCGAAAATTTTCCGCCGCTCGGTAATCGACTGATTTTTCCGGTCACCGGAGTTACCGCGAAAAACTCCATCACGGGCAACAGATTTCGACAACGACAACGTTCACCGGCTTGCTGCCCGCGTACCAGGTCTGGCGGCCAAACGGACTCGATTGCCCATACACCAGCATTGACGACCGGCGCAAACGTCTCCATCGCATACGCCTGCAGTCGCTCATTGACGCGCTCAGCATGTTGCTCGGCGGTTGATTGCGCAACGGAATACATCGCCGTCCGCCAGGCCCGGTTGTCATGCACCACACCCACCATGTGCACCACCGACATTAGCCCCAACAACGCCGCCAGCCACCACAGCTTGCTGCTGAGTTGTCGAGACTTCCGATTGCTGGCCAAGTCGTAGCGGGGCGCCTTCATGAATGACAACATCCCACCCGTGATCAGTGAACGCCATGTATAGCTCGTGCAGAGCGGCCCGTTCTGAACAATGCCCGCCAGCACACCGCCGAAGGTCAGAATTTCGCAAACTCTCGGGCCCGTCCCACGCGTCAGCGCGCGCAATTCGTCCGCTTGAACCCGACCACCCGCGTCTTGTCGCCAGCGTTCGAATGAAGTGGTGCTGCTCCCGCATATTGAGCGGTAGCGATTCCACCCTGGCCTGGAAGCATATGAAGCGCTCGACCAACCGTTCGACCAACCCCATCGCGATGCGCGCTGAGTCGCGGCCGACGCTGCTGAAGCCAGCCGACCGACTCACACTCTACCAACTGCTCATCATCGTGGCGACAGCTTGGCTCGCATTCACGCCGAAGGTTGCACACGCGCAAGCCGCACCGCCCGGCCTAACGGCACCCAATCCCAAGCTCGCCCAAGCACAAGCACTCGTCGCGCAACGCAAATTCGCCGAAGCCATTCCGCTGCTTCGCGAAGCACTCACGGCTCAACCATTGCTGGGTCCCGCCTGGATGGCGCTCGGCACATCGCACAAGGCACTCGGCAGCATCGATAGCGCGTTCGCCGCATTCAACATGGCGCTTCAGCGGCCTGGCGTCGCACGACTGGCCTCATTGCAATTGTTTCTACTGTACGCCGACGCCAACAAACCCGATACGGCGTTCAGCATGTTCCAAAAGGTGCAACAAAGTCCCATCGACTTTACAGCGGTCGCATTGAATCCGGAAATTCAAAAACTGAAAGGCGATAAGCGTTACGCAATGTTCTTTCCGTCGGCGACGGACTTTGATAAACCATTCGTCGAAAACGTCAGGATCATTCATGAATGGCGCGGCGAAGCGGCTGGTGATGAATTCGGCTGGATTGCGCGAGGTATTGGTGATGTCGATGGCGATGGCATTACGGATGTCGTGACGTCGGCAACTTCGAACCTCCCCACAGGGAATCAAATCGGAAAGGTTTACGCCTATTCGGGCAAGAGTGGCAAATTGCTCTGGAAACAGACAAGTGTGGCGGGCGCGTTCTTCGGCAACGGAATTGAAAGTGCGGGCGACGTAAACAAGGATGGCATTCCCGATGTCATTGTTGGCGCGCCTGGAATTAACACCGTATTTGTGTATTCCGGAAAGGATGGAAAAGAGCTGCGAAAGATTGTTGGCGACAGCGCAACACAAGACTTAGGGAACGGCGTAACCGGTGTTGGCGATTTGAATCACGATGGATATGCCGACTTCGTTGCGTCGGCTCCGCGCGCGCACGGCGGCAAGGGTCGTGTGTATGTCTTCTCCGGCAAAGACAGCAAGCCGTTGCTCATACTCGACGGTGAAAAAGCGGGTGATGCTTTCGGTTCAACTGTTGGTTCCGGATTCAACAGCGGCACGTTCGTTGTCGGCGCCGCGGGCGCTGGCCCACAAGGAGCGGGAAAAGTTTATCGATACGTTGGACTCAACGCGCAACCAACATTCGTACAAGCGGCCGATTCTTCCGGCGGCGCACTCGGCGCAATGTTTGTTTCGGTTGTTGGTGATGTTGATGGCGATGGTGTTGCCGACGCCTACGCTACCGATTTCGCAAACAGCGCCAACGGACCCGGAACCGGGCGCGCGTACATCTTTTCCGGAAGAACCGGCAAACCATTGTTCATCAAAACCGGCGAAAGCGCAGGAGAAAATCTTGGTATCGGCGCTGGTCGAGTTGGTGATGTAAACGGCGACGGTCACGCCGATTTCATTGTTGCCGGTTGGCAATTTCGCGGTGCTGCCTGGTCCGGCGGACGCGTGCAACTCTTCAGCGGAAAAGACGGCAGCGTGCTGCAAACATTTACTGGACGCGTTCCCGGTGAAACACTGGGCTTCGACGCCGTGGGTGTCGGTGATGTCGATGGTGACGGAAAAACTGACTACTTGCTTACCTCGGCGTGGAGCATGGTCAATGGAGTGCGCTCCGGCCGCATGTATATCGTCGCTGGCACAGTTTCCAAC
The DNA here is from genome assembly GCA_040004455.1 of Gemmatimonadaceae bacterium. Taxonomy (GTDB): domain Bacteria; phylum Gemmatimonadota; class Gemmatimonadetes; order Gemmatimonadales; family Gemmatimonadaceae; genus Gemmatimonas. The sequence goes on along the minus strand of JBDUAX010000037.1, from coordinate 9,293 downwards.
GCCAAAGCGCCCTCCGCGAAAAAGAAATAGCTAGGGATTTTTGTTTCGCGCCATCGAATCAAGCACGCTCAACTCCACCTGGTAGATATTCCCGCTGCTGTTCAGCGTGCTATGCAATTGCGCTTGCAGTTGTTGATAGTTGAGGGGTTCCGAAGGCGTATCGAGTCCAAAGCCACGCTCGCTCGTGTAAAACAGATAGCGACCGTCGGGTGAAATGTGCGGCGCATAGTCGCGCGCTGCCGAATTGATTGGTGCGCCGGGATGAAACGGCTTGCTCCATTGGCCGTCGCGATTCCAACTGATGTACAGATCGTAATTGCCTAACCCTTCGGCTCTCAAGGAGCCCAGCAGCACGAAGCGCTGGTCGGGATCAACAAATACGTCGAGATCGTAGAAGGCACCAGTTGTATCGGCACCATTCATTTCGCGACTCAAATTTTCGGGCGTACTCCACGCACCGTTCACGTAGCGCGACCGATATGCCTGAATGACTCCAAACGCACCGCCGTCACGCGACGACGAGAAGTACAGCGTTCCGTCACGCGCCATTGATGCACAGTACTCGCTTCCATCTGAGGCGATTGGGGCTGGCAAATGCCTCGGCGCACTCCACCTACCATTGGCCGTTTTCTCCACCATCCAAATATCGTAGTCGTGTTTGACCTTGCCGTCGACCGGGCGATCCGAACTCCAGAACATCCTCATGCCGTCTGGGGAATAGATCGGATCTGAGTCAGTGTATCGTCCGGAGAACGCGGGAATTGTTGGCGTACTCCATTCGCCGTTTACGAAATGCGATTCAAGAATCGCATAATGATAGGAATGCGGTGCCGATCGGCTGAAATACACTGTCTTTCCATCCGGAGAAAAAGAGCCGCCAAATTCATCGTCGTCAGTTGACACCACGCCTTCGGCAAACAACTTCGGGACACGCAGTGATTGCTGCGATGCGTATGGCGAGCTCGAATTTTGCGAGGCACGAGATGACGCAGCAAAAACGCTTGTTACGCCGATAATTGTCCCGACAGCAAGAAAAGTTTTTCGCGCATTTATCATGGCTTTATCCCCAACGCTTCAATACCAACCTGATAGATGTCGCCCAGCCCATTTCCAGGGGAATGTAATGTCTTCTCGAATTCGGGAAATGCAAATCGTTGATCATGTTCAAGCAACGAACCGCGCTCGCTGGTGAAAAACAGATAGCGGCCGTCTGGCGACAGAAAGGGCGAACTTTCTTCAGCCGCCGTATTGATGGGTGACGGCAAATGCCGCAGCGTCGACCACACTCCGTTCTTTCGTTCGCGAATGTACAGATCGGGGCGTGCATATATGCCCTCACGCGTAGCCACCGCATCCTCACGGCCGGCAACGGTGACAATCATGAAGCGCTCATTCGTGTCGACAAACGCTGCCGATTCGTACGGCGCTCCCGCTGTCGTATCACTCACGATTTCCGGGGGTGACCATTCATTATTCCAATGAGAACGCAGAATGCGACCGCCATTGCTCGATGACGCAAAATACAACGTTCCGTCGCGTGTCATTGAAGGTGAATAGTCGCTGCCGCTGGTATTGACAGGAGCCGGCAAGCGCTGCGGTGCGCTCCATTTATCTCCATCCCTCGTCACCATCCACAAATCGAGATCGCGATGTGACTTCCCATCAATCGGCCGTCGGGATGCGAAATACAATTTCGAACCGTCCGGCGCAATGAATGGAGTGAGATCCGCATACTGACCGGAAAACGAGGCAACTTCTGGCTCTCTCCATTTTCCATTCACCCAACGCGTCACGCAGATCGTGTAATGATAAGGCCACATGGTTCTCTTGGTGAAATAGAACTCGCGACCATCAGGGGTAAACGTTCCATCTCGTTCGTAATCACGCGTGGAGACAACTCCGGGTGCAAACATCCGAGCAGTGGCGAACGGCGCTACAGTCGCGTAAGGCGCCGCCTTCAATGTTTCCTGCATCCGACCCGCTTCGCGCTCGCGCGCGGCAAGTGCGAGGGAAGGCAACCCGATAGCAATTGCCGCAATGAATGTCCGCATGCGAAATCCTGAGTGATGGTGATGCGCAAAGCTTCATTGATTGCCGCCAAGCAACCATGAATTGGGGACAGACCGCGCCTCTCCGCGCTTACCTGTTCGTTTGAACATTCATAGCCCTCGTCGTGACCCATTTGTCGCGCGCGTCACCACAAATCGCGTAATCATTAACACCTATCGAATGTCGATATGAAGCAAGTTTCGCGCCAGATTCCCTCGCATACTCACTCAATCGCTCATGCGCTCTACTGTTGCACCAATCCGAATGGCTCTTGGCATTGGCATTCTGGCCAGCGCAATCGCCGCCTGCGCGAATTCTACGTCACCGCGTGAGATCGTCGAACTCGGCGTTCCACCCGTCGTCATTCACGACGCACAGGGGAGCCGAGTGTTGGTGGTGATGAATAGTGATAACGTTGAGAGCGTCAAAATTGGAAAATACTATCAGTTGGCCCGAACGATTCCCGAGTCGAATGTCGTATTCGTTCATACATCCAGCGACGACGATATTGGTGATGCCGATTTTCAATCGCAAATTCTGAATCCGGTTTCAGCAAAACTCAAAACGCTTACCGGCGTTGACTTCATTGTGATGACGCACGGTATTCCGCTTCGTGTTGGTGTATTACGGTACTCTGCTGACGCACTCCTGGCCGGAATGGACCTTGCGATCGCGCCGATTCAAGCATTTACCATGGCAGAGTTCACGCGAGCAACCAGTCCGTATTTCAGGAAAGACGAACCATTCAGCCACGCAAAGTTCGGCCTGTATCTCACGACGCGACTGGACGGATATCTGTTGTCAGACATGAAGGCATTGGTGGATCGCTCGGTCACTGCAAACGCAGAAACTGGTTTGTTCTTCTTCGATCAACAAGTTTTTGATCGCGTAAAGATCAACGACGAGCTCGAAACCGCGATGGAAAACGAAGCACGATCCCTTAACAGTCGCGGGTTTCAAAGTATCTCGGAAGGTACAACCGCCTTTGTCGCGCCGTCAGCAACACTGATGGGCTATTGGAGTTCAGGTAGCAACGATCCGAATTACTCGGAAAAAACGTACCACGCATTGCGCTTCAAGGCAGGCTCATTGGCCGAAACCAACGTCTCAACGTCGGCGCGCACTTTCAATCATGTCGGTGACGGTCAAAGCATGATTGCCGATCTTATCGCGCAGGGAGTAACTGGCGTGAAAGGGTATGTTGACGAACCGTATACAGTCGCCGTTGCAAAACCCGACATCATGTTCGATCGCTACACTCGCGGCTACAATTTGGCGGAAAGCTTCTACATGGCGTCGCAATTGGTCAAGTGGAAGGATGTTGTCATTGGCGATCCACTGTGTCGCCCATATTCGGGAAACGGACGCTAGCTATTGGTTCCGAATGGTGAGCGGCACGTAAAAACGTGCGGGAGTTGCATCCTTGTCGACTTTGTCAAACATGTCGACTTCAAACGGGCGATCAATGCGATTGCCTGCGGCGTCTTCCAACATGGAAAACACAACCACCTGATATTTGTTGTTCGTCCAATCAGCATTGGGCACAAAGCGCCATTCAGTTTCGTTGCGTGCAATATCTGCAACGCCGATAAACGGCGCACCATTCACCACCTCAACGCCAATCGCGCGCTTCAGCAGTCCGTGATCAAGTGGTTTGGGAAATGAAATCACCAACGTGTCGCGAGTACCCGCACGCGGAGACGACGTTTTCCATTGTGTGAGATCAATGCGTGAATCGTCTGGAGCAGACACATGAAACGATTTGCGAAAACTGCTCTTTAACGGAAGCCCACTTGCGTCGTGCCACGTCGAATCAATCACGATTGAGTAGTTACTTCCCGCGCGAATGGCGCGACCCAGTAGTTCATTCGGCAAAATTCCCCGCTTCACTCGCCCCGGATCGAGAAAGGCCGTGTAACGCGTGCGATCATCGTTGAAGAAATTTTCGTCGAGCGGCAGAAACGCGTGCAATACTTCCCGGTTCCTGTCATCCAGCAATTTGATGTACGGCAACCCACCGTCGCGCGACATCGGTCCGGAAAATTCGATGTACCACCGAAGCAGATTCTCTGGAAGCGTGTCACTGCCTGGAAAAATGCGAGCGACTCCGGTATGCGGCGTCTGATCTCCTGCCGGCAAAGAGACTGTGAACGTTTGCGCGCTGTCCGTTCGCGACGATGAGAGTTGCTTTGCGTCAACGCGCACTCTGTATTGACGTCCCGCATCAAATGCAAATCGCGGTGCAAACACAATGGCCGAATCATTCTTCGAATAGTGTCCGACCACGGGCGGTGCGTCTGCGGCACCCACATTCACGCCTATTATCTGCTGCCACGTTGAGTCATCTCGAGTTACGATCGAATTCAATTCCGCGGAAGACAAGCCATTCACAATCAATGTCGCGATTTTCGCACCGCGCGACGTGTCCAGCGCAACGCTTAGCGCAGTTGCGCTGCGTGAAACACGAACACCCTCTCGACCGCAGGCAGTAGCGCCAACAATCGAGAGGGTGCACCACAACAAAACGAACTTACGCGAAATTACGTACTGGCTAATCAAACGCGTGATCAAACAATTGATAATCCAGCCCGCTTTTACGGAAGAATCACAGCTTGCAGGTTGAGCGCCGTTCCCGCTTTCGCGAGCACGACCGAATGCGTGGCATCAAGCAAATCCATCTGCACAATGCCCTGCATCGAGGCGATCGTCTCGTACGCAACACCCTGCGTTCCGTTCACTGGCGCAGTGATCGGCGCATCAGACCCGAATGAGGCCGTTGGAATTTTCATGACCCCACGGCTCGTATTCGCCATCAACAGAAATTGCTTGCCGTCTTTCTTGTAGGTGATCATGTCGATTGGACGGTTGCCTGCGCCCAATTCAGCGATCGTCGTGCCTTGAACCTTGGCACCCGGTGCGAGTGACGCAACCGGAAACTTCACGAGTGGCGTGCACAGATAGCCGCCAATCAGGTACGGCTGGTTATCAATCGTGAGTGGAACGAATGAGAACACTGGTGAACGCGTTTCGAATCCACCGTGTGAACCGTGATAAATCTCCACGCTCGTGCCGCGATCCGCTTCCTTGAACGGATACGGAAGTGCGCGCAGCTTCGACGAGAATTCTTCATTCGACAAACCAGCGACGTACAACGTGCCGTCCTGATACGCCATGTCAGTGACCGACTGCGAACGCGCCTGGCCGCCGTTTGCATCGGGTGCATTCGGAAGCGAAATCGCCGTGTACTTAAGCGTCTCCATGTCGACAATGGAAACCTGTCCGTCGCCATCAACACGCATCAGCGCAGGCTTGGCATCCATGCCTTTGCCCCGCATGACCGACATGTACGAATTGCGCGTGCGCGCATCGACCGCAAGATCAGTAATCGTGATCTGCGACGCGTCGGTACCAAGCAGCGATGCAACTTGCGCATCAACACCGACGACGTCCTTCGTGCCGGCCGTTCCTTTGGTCGCGGCTGCACCCAATTCAATCGCGTAAATCGTCGCGGCCTGTGGGTCGGCAGTGTACAACACGCCGTTCGGTCCGAACGCGAGCGTGCTGATGGACTTGAGTGGTGCATCAACACCCGTCATGACGGTGGTATTGATTTTGTTCGGCACGGCGGCGGTTAGAAAGACGACCGTTGCCAGAACACTTCCCTTGAGCGCCAATCCTGTTCGCATAGCGAATTTCCTCAGCTGGTCCATCGGCAGGTCCGAGTCGAGAATCGATAACTCGACAATCGGAGTTCGGCGGACCTTTGAGGGCCACCGGAACCCCCTAAAAGACCAGCAGTGAGATGTCAGGCGCAAGGGGTATTTGCGTGATTCTGTGCGTCTGGTTACTCAGTGACTGTGGAGACCGCAGCGCACCTCGCCATGCGGGCGGCGAATTGACCAGATTCAATATGGGATAATTAGTCCCGCCCCCCCACACCAATCACCACATGTCACTCCTCGACCAGCTCAAACAGTCGCTCGGCAACGACGCGTTGCAACAAATCAGTCAAAGGCTTGGCACGGATCAAGCTTCTACTGGCACGGCAATTGGCGCGGCGCTTCCTGTGTTGCTGGGCGCACTGGCGCGCAATGCGTCAACGCCCAGTGGCGCTGATGCGCTGCACAACGCGCTCGCCAATGATCACGATGGCAGTGCGCTCGACAACATTTCAAACATCGTCAATAGCTCCGGCAACATCGACGGCTCCAACATTCTCACGCACGTCCTCGGCAACAAGAGTACGATGGTTGCGAATGGAATCGGTCAGGCCTCGGGAATGAATGCGTCGCAGGCCGGTTCGTTGCTCGCAATGCTCGCGCCGATTGTGATGGGAGCATTGGGCAAAGCGCGCAGCAGTGGCAACCTCGACGCCGGATCACTTGCGAACATGCTCGGCCAGGAACATCAGAACTCAAATGCGAGCGGCGCTGGTTTGGGTGGACTCATGGGTATGCTTGATTCCAATCACGACGGCTCAATTGCTGATGATGTGATTGGCATGGCGTCGAAATTTTTCGGAAAGAAATAGCCGCTTCGTTTGGGTCGGTGCAGTTCTAGAATTTTCGGTTTAGATAAAGGTCCACGCGCGTTTGCGCTCGAGGATACATGCCGCGTGCAATATCGAAGCGCAACAATCCGTCGAACGCCGCAAGGCCAATTCCCGCACCGCTTAGCGGACGTCCGACGTGCGATAAAGCGTTGCGATCGCCAACCCAGCCAATGTCGGCAAATACCGATACGCGAAACACGCTCGGGCCCGTCGACAATTCAGAGCGTGTCATCCAGAACGCGTTGCCGTTTTGCGCAGTATCGGCGCTCTGTCCGCGAATCGTTTGCATCCCGCCTAAATACCAGCGCCGCTGATATGGCATGTCACCGACGGAATTACCAGCTGAGAGAGTAACCGCAGCACTTAAGGAACGGGGTAACGCGTGCGACAGCGTGAAATCCATCGCAGCGCGACCGAAAGTCGAATCACCAATTGCCCCTTCCAATCGAACGTCAATGAATTTGCGAAACCCTTTCGGGTCGTCGCCCCCCGATTTCAGCCAACGCGCGCTTAGTCCCGTGAGTCGTCCGCGATACGCAAGAATATTTGGGCCGAAGTTTCCACCCAGCGAGTATGTCGTGTTCTGAATGGCGCTGCTTTGGTTTTCCGTGTAGACGCGCCAATCAATACGCAGCCCGCGCATTGTATTCCACTGCAATTCCACGCCGCTTGAACGAAAGTAGAATCCCTCGTCACGGCCGAACAGAAAAGCAGCCAATGAACTGCCGAAACCGAGTGGCACGCCCCAATCATTCGCAGCGTTCAGACGTGAATAGAGGTTCAGACGAATTGTTCGATTGAGATTTGTTCGCGACAGGGCGAATTCGCCATTCGGCTTGCCATCAGAAAATCCGTAACGACCAATCGCTGTGGAAGCGAGGCCTGCGCCCAATTGTTGCTCCAACAGAAATCCGGTTGAAAATCCTTCGACTCGATTGTAACGAGTCATCGACGGACCAATCTGCAATCGCGGCTTCGAAAGGTTGGCAAGAGACAACGGTGCTTGCGCACTCATTCTAAGTGCTGCGCTAAGTAGTTGATCGCGGCTCTTGCTGCCGAAAATCGCTTCCTCGTCGTCGTAAATTGATCCTTCGAAATCTTTCGAATACACCAGCGTGTTGTCGTTGCAGGGAATGGTGAGCACAGCCGGAATTCGCGCGTCACTCTTGTACTGCGTAACGACGCGTGTCGGGCCGCTCTTGCATTGAACCAGCGAACTGTCTGTCGATGCTTTCGAAGTATCTACATCAATCGGCGCGAGGGTCGACGTTGCATTCACGCTGGAATATGTGAATGAATTTTCGTACTTCACCGGCACACGCGCGAACATCGCTTTCACCGATCCTTCTGCAGACTGCAACCGCGGCAACCAGAATCGGCCTTCGTACAATCCGTACTCGACAGAGACAGATGAAATTTTACCAACATTCGGCGCGAACAGTGAGTTGATGACGAACATTGCAATCTTCGCGGTCAGCTTCGCCGAGTCTTTCGGCACCGCGGTCATTGCATTCGGCGTTGGCGTGGCCAATCGATACGCTGCGCGCGCGAGTTGCCCCGTCGCAACGTCAAACCACAGCGAACCGACCGCGAGATTCCACTTCGGCTCGCGCGGGCGCACTGCAAGCTCGCGAAGGAGCACGACTTTTCCATCTGGAAGCCGTATACTCAGCGAATCTCCTGTTTGATACGTGTAGTACGCCTCAGCGCCCATCGCGAGCGGATTTACGATTCCATTTTCGTCCACTTCACTTCGAGCAACACTGCCACCAATCCATAGTGTTTCCGATCCGGGAAAGTATGGAATTGGTATCATGCCGTTGTCATCCGCAATATCCTGCACGGCATCTTGTTCGACTTTGGGAATACCGAGTACAGGAAGCGCAACTCGCGTTCCCGTGACTTCAATATGCGCACCAACGTCACGCTGCCATTGCACCCGTGCTGCGGTTTCGCCGCGATATGCGAGCCGTTCCGGGCCAACTTTGCCAATGCCCGCGCGCACTGAAATGCGCTGTCGAACTCTGGCGTCATAACTCTGATTGGATTGCGCTTCGTTGTCGAATCGGTCGCGGTGCTATCGCGAACTATCGTCTGGTGCTTTTTCGCAGAATCCTGGACGACAAGAAACGGCGCGTGCATTGACGCGCGTAGTGCAACTGCAACTAAAAGCATAAGCGGGATATGCAGAATGGTGGGTGAGCGCCATACGACACGCACCACCCACCTTTGAGTTTCCTGCGATCTAAACCCGTCCCAGACTAGTACCGGTAGTGATCCGCCTTGTACGGTCCGTTCTGCGAAACACCAATGTATGACGCCTGTTCCGGACGCAATTCGGTGAGCTTCACTCCCAATTTGTCGAGATGCAAGCGTGCAACTTTTTCATCGAGATGCTTTGGAAGCGTGTACACTTTCTTCTCGTACTTGTCGTTGTTCAAGTGCAATTCAAGCTGTGCCAACACCTGATTGGTGAAGCTCGCTGACATCACGAACGACGGGTGCCCGGTGGCACAGCCGAGGTTAAGCAAGCGTCCTTCGGCGAGAATGAGAATTGATCGGCCGTTTGGAAACACGAACTCGTCGTACTGGGGCTTGATGTTGATGCGCTTCATGCCTTCAACTTTCTTGAGGCCGGCCATGTCGATTTCATTGTCGAAGTGACCAATGTTTCCGATGATGGCCTTGTCCT
>JBDUAX010000341.1:0-5094 GCA_040004455.1 Gemmatimonadaceae bacterium | reverse complement strand
TTGCTGACAATGAACGCGGGAATGCGAGTGCCATCCCTGGCTCTCACGAACACCTGCTTCGATTCAAACAACGTCGGATCGAAAGGCAGATCGAGTTCGCGAAAGACGGCGCTTTTTCCCGACGCGATGTCGTAGCGATAGACAGTTGGCGGTGCAATGAATGACGTGAACGCGTAGTAAACATGTGTGGCCTGTAACTCACCGCCGAATCCGACGGCGGTTCCAATGCCAGGAAGTTCAATTTCGCGTTCAAGTGTGCCATCCAGCGCGTAAACCGAAACTCGGCTCTGCACATCGTGCAGGTAAGTCGCGAACAGTTTGCCCCCTGCAGTTGCGGCCGCATCGAGCGTGTCTGTTTGTTCGGCCAACACCGTTTCCCAATTCGCTTCGTCAGCATTGAGTGGATCGATGAGCACCACACGGCCATTTGGCGCGAGACGATTTGTTGAAACCAACAGCTTGTTACCGACGCTGTTGATGACGTGCATTTGATCGTCGAACGTCGTCCATACTGCGCGAAATCCGTCATTCGGTGTGGTCAGATTCATTACTGAGAATGCCGTGCCATCGGCACCCTTTCCGCGATCGGACACATAGAGCACGGCGAACTGTTCGTCTTCGGTCGTGGCGATCGTATGAAATCGTTGTGCGTTGTTTTCGTCGCGAAACGCCAGCCGATCCTCGCATTGAGGTGTGCCAACTCGGTGGTAGAAGACCTCGTGGTCATCGTTGCTCGACGAGAACTCTGAATCGTTGTCCCTTGGCTCGGGATAGCGGCTGTAAAAGAACCCGTCACCGAACCAGGCAATATTCGAGACTTTCACCCATTCAACGGCGTCGGACAACTGTGCGAGTGTTTCCGTGTCGAGCACGTGAATCGTTTGCCAATCGGAACCAGCCTTCGATACAGTGTACGCAATTCGACTGCCGTCGCCGTTGAAAACGAGTGCGCCAATGCGCGTGGTTCCGTCGACCGACATGTGGTTAGGGTCGAGGAGCACTTCGGGCGTTCCGTTCTCGCCGTCCTGGATGTAAATGACCGCCTGATTCTGGAGCCCGTCGTTTTTGCTGAACAACAACCAGCGCCCCTTTTGCTCAGGTGCCGAAATGCGTGGGTAGTTCAACAACTCGGAGATGCGATTTCGGAATGCTTCCCGAAACGGCAGGCGATCCAGGTATCCGAACGTGATCGAGTTTTGTTGGTTGACCCAGTTGGCAGCGGCTTCGCTCCGGTCGTTCTCCAGCCACCGATACGGGTCGGCGATGAGTCGCTCTCCATAGAGGTCAGTTGCGTCTTCAAGGGCAGTTGACGGATACTCAAGGGGCTGACTATCGGGTGTGGCGGAGATCGGGTGAAGTCCCGGAGACGTTGAAATGGTCATCAGTTGGGGTAGCGCAGCGGCGAGAGTGCCCGCTAACTTGTCGTGCTACCTGCCAACGCCTTGTGGTTTGGGCGTTTACGGTAGCTTCTGATATGGCGTGGTTTGGGCGGCCTTCTATATATGGCTAAGCCTACGAGCACCCGGCTGGAAGTGCAGCATCGAATCATTTCCCGTGTCAGCAGTTGTGCGGCCCGTGCACATCTTGCGTGACACTGTGGCGACGCCCCGTCGGAGCCGTCCGGAAGACATCGCTTCCGGTTCGCGTCGTGGCCTCTCGCACCGCTGGACCAAGCGATGACGGTTGTTATACGTCATTCAAACGTCGGCGGATTGGCATTTTTGACGAAGTCGGCCAGCGAGCCAGACTTTGGCGCGACTCAGGAGCTTGATATGCATCCGTTCATGGAAACGCAGAAGGAATGGTTACGTGAGAAGACCCCGCCGTTTCGCCCTGGCGATACGGTCCGCGTAAACGTTCGAGTTAAAGAAGGCGAAAAAGAGCGCTTGCAAGCCTTTGAAGGCGTTTGCATTGCACGTAAAGGCGGCGGAGTCAGCGAGACCTTTACGGTTCGGAAAATTTCGAACGGCGTTGGTGTCGAGCGCATTTTCCCGTTGCACAGCCCAATGGTCGCCGACATCACGGTAGTTCGTCGCGGCGCAGTGCGTCGCGCGAAGCTGTACTATCTGCGCGACGTGACCGGCAAAGCAGGCCGCATCAAGGAGCGCAAGGTTCGCGCGCCTGGCGCCGCCGGCGCATCGGGCGCGAAGAAGGCGTAACTCGGAAAACATTCGTGTCACGGTGGACTCCAATTGAGCGGAACCTGCGCTCTGAGCACGGACCATTGTTGGCTGGTGTTGATGAAGTCGGACGGGGCCCCCTCGCGGGCCCCGTTGTCGCATGCGCCATTGTCATGCCTCCCGAATTGCGCGCTATCAATGGTGTGGACGACTCCAAACAGCTTGACGCCGAAACACGCGAACGTTTGGCGATTCGTATTCGACAGACGGCTCTAGCCATTGGAATTGGCGCCGCGTCGTCGCGGGAAGTGGATCGCGTAAACATTTATCACGCGACCGTGCTTGCAATGAGACGTGCACTTGTTCGCGTCACGCGTAAACTCGGCGCCCGCCCCGACCACGTCCTGGTTGACGGATTAATGCTGCGAACACTCGGAACAACGCACACCGCCATCGTGAAAGGCGATGCCAAGTGTTACGCCATCGCGTGCGCATCAATCGTCGCAAAAGTCACGCGTGACCGATTGATGCATTCACTGCATACGCGCTACGAAGGCTACGGCTGGATTACCAATTCCGGATACGGAACGCTTGAACATCGTGCGGGAATTGCTGCACGCGGTTTGACACCGCACCATCGGATTTCATTTTGTACCCGACTGCAGACGGAGTTGGATTTCGACGGCGAGTCAGAGTCGGAATCAGAATTGGAGTGACGCGGGCCGCGCCCGCGCACCGAGATAAATCAGCAGCGCCGTCAAAGCCAGGGCAAAAAGCGTGACGTATTTACCGGTGTCGTAGCGGGGGTCGTTGAACGAAATGACAATTGACCTGGCGCCCGCCGTCAATGGAATTCCCAACAAGTTGTATTCTGCGCGAACAACCTTTACCGGCTTGCCGTCCACCAGCGCCGTCCAGCCTGGATAATAATTTTCCGAAACGACAAGCGCGTTGCCGGCTATGGCTGGTGCACTCAGTTCAATCGCTGCGTGACCATCGCTGAAATTCACCGTGCGTGTTTCGATGTTGCTCGGCACAGGCATCGGATCGGGGACTCTTCCAGGATCTCCAGACGATGGTGCGAATGCCGCAAAACTCTTTGGATTCGTTGTGCCGGTCAGGAACAATCGACCCGCGATTGTGTCGTTGAGTTGCGCGGTTGACGTACTCACCCAGGAATACGGATTGTCGCCCGGCAGCGCGTACAGATACGCGCGTGATCCGACAACATTGTCAATAGGACCGATGATTTTTTTCAGAACGGTGTCGGCAACTTCGAAATTTGTGAAAAGAAATCGGACGTTTTCATGTCGCCAGAAGGGTGGCGTGATGACAAATTTTCCGTCAGACACGTCTTCGTACCGCGCGAGCACATTGCCTTGATACCCCGTGACCGAACGAATGCCGTGAACCATGAAACCAGCGCTCTTTCCAAATCCGTCAATGCCGTAATATGGATCGACCAGCGCGCGATAGTCAGCGGTTTTTGTGTAAACGAACACGCGGCCGGGTTCTTTTTGCGCTTTGAGATAATTGATGATCACGTCTCCTGCGAACAATTCACTCGCGGGGCGCGAAAAAATCCAATACTGTCTTTCAATTGACCACAGATCAATTCCGCACGTAAGCAGCAGCGCCACTGCAAATAGAGTAACGTGCAACTTGCGCCGAGAGTAGAGAACAAGCGACGCTGACGCAATTAGCAAAACGACGAGGCTGCGAAACGCACCACTCTTTATTGCAGGTCCGTTCTTTATCAGGAAATTCGGATCATCGCGAGGACTGTATCCTCTCTTGATCAAGTCGGGTTGCGTTAAGGCCACAGACAAGTCGGCCAACGTTCCAGTTGCACCAAGAATTGCGACCAGAATTCCGAACGCACACCAGGCACCCAGGTAATTCATCAGAAATTTGTTGCTGACAGCGCGATTCATTACGCGCTCAAATCCCAACGCGCTCAGCACACTCAGCGAAAACGTTACCAGGTAGATAATCGTACTGGGGGCACGAAAGAATTTCGTTCCCGGTAGCAAATAAATGAGATCGAAAAACGGCGTGTAACTGCCGAGCGCCCAGAGCATCGCGACTATGGCTGTACCTAACCAGAACCGCGCAAATGCCTTTCGTGAACCCGCGCCGAAGGCGAGCGGTGCAAGTATCAGCACCACAATACCCATATATTCGCTGTGCAAATGGATGCTGTTGCGTCCCCAATAGTTGCCCAGCATTCCCGTGAACTGCGGTAGATACGTGTTGAACAGTTCTTCTGGCGGAAACGAAAATTGCGACGCGAATTCAAACCCGCGTCCACTCGCCCTCGGCGAAACACTCACATAACCCAAAACAGGCCAGTATTGAATTGCGCCTATGCAAAGGCCGACGATAACTGCTCCCAACGCCAAGCCAAGTCGAGTGATGACAAAACGCGAGTCCCGCGTCGGTTTCAGCGACGGACCGTCGTTCTCATTGTTCAACGGAGTCGTGTTTCGTTTACTGCTTTGCAAAACAACAAAAAGTGTGAACGCGCCTGCACTCAACAGAAAATATTGGAGCAACTGCGGATGTGGCGACAATACCGCGAGTCCCGTTACCAGTGCGAACACCCCCCAGGCCCACATTCGCCGGTCGCGAATAGCGCGTACCAACATCCACAACGCCAGTGGAAGCAATGAACTCACAAAAAGCTTTCCGTCGTGTCCGGGGGATGCGTATGACGCGATCGTTCCGGACATCATGTAGGCCAACGCGCCGAAGGAGGCTGGCCATACTGTCAGGCCCCAAACTCGCAAAAAACCAAGCGTAAATGCGCCAGCCAGGAACAAATGGATGATGAAACCCCAGGTCATTGCGAGGTCGGTACGCATAATCATGCGCAGCAAAAACGTGGGATAGAAAATATCTCCGTGCATTGCCGCTACATACGGCAGTCCGCCAAACATGTCCGCGCTCCACTGCGGAAAGCCGTGACCGCTGC
>JBDUAX010000712.1:0-1537 GCA_040004455.1 Gemmatimonadaceae bacterium | reverse complement strand
CCGGCGTGGTCTTGGGTTTCGGCGTCCGGTGACATGCACCAATTACGAGGGTCGAAACCAACAGCAGCTTGGTAAAACGCATTGGAGGGATCAAGGGGAAAACGGCGGCCATCGAGTGCTCGGAGGATAATGGTGAGTCGGGCGTATTGCACCGAGGCAACCTCAGCGATCTGGGATCAGTGGAAATCGAGGTAACTCGTATCGACCTCTGCAGTTAGGTGTAATACAAATGTGAGCTTCACACCCGATTCCGGCATGGCGCAGCACACCACAACCCGTCACGTTCCCAGCATGACGCCGGCGCCCAGGTCTATCGATCCATTGGGACGTTTTCAGGACGCCCGCGGCGTAGCCGTGGCGACTTGGAGCGTGGATGGCGTCATCCGAGACGCGAATGGCGCATTTCTGTCGCTGACTGGTTACTCCGCCGAGGACCTCAAGGCCGGCGGCGTTTCATGGGACGACCTCATTTCTCCATCAGGGCTGGGCACCCATCGCATCATGCGTGCACTGCTCGAGGAAGCGGGAATGACGCCGCCATTCGAAACAAATTGGGTTGTGAGAAATGGAATGTCGGTGCCGGTGCTCGTTGTCGTTGCCACGTTCGAACGTGAAAGCGGAATGGGCTGGCTGTTCGTGCTCGATCAACGAACGCAGAAGGCAACGGAAGCGGCGTTGCGCGCCAGCGAAGAGCGCTATCGCCTGGTCACCCGTGCCGCGGGCGGCGTGTTGTGGGAGTGGGACCTCAACGACAACACAATCGCGCTGAGCGCGGGGGCGGGCGAAAGTTTTGGTTGGGAAATCGACGACGTACCTGTTCCCTTGTCGTGGTTTCAACAGCGCATACATCCGGAAGACATCGGCGCCATGTTGGCTCGTGCCGAAGAAGTGCATTCGTCGCGCGTTTCTTCAGCAACACATTCGTATCGCTTTCGTCGCGCGAACGGCGAATGGGCGATGGTGCACGACCACTTCCACGTTGTACGCGACGAGAATAACAAACCGGTACGCGTAATTGGTGTGATGCTCGATGCGTCCGAGCGACACGCATTGCAGGAGCAGTTGCGACAATCCCAGAAGATGGATGCGGTGGGCCGGCTCGCTGGTGGAATTGCGCACGACTTCAACAATTTGCTCACGATTATTCGGGGTAACGCGTCGTTGGCGATAGAGGGACTCGATGCCGAGAGTCCGCTGCGCCATGAAATAACGCAAATCGAACAGGCGGCGGCACGCGCGACGGATCTCACGCGTCAACTGCTTGCATTCAGCCGCAAACAAGTGTTGTTGCCGCAACCGCTCGACGTGAACGCGATCGTTGCGCAGCTCACGCGTTTGCTTGATCGACTGTTGCCGGCGACAATTTCGGTGCGTCTGACTCCCGCGGCGGAAACGGGGCTTATCAAGGTTGATCGCAGTCAGCTCGAGCAGGTCATTCTGAATCTCGTCATCAACGCGCGCGACGCGATGCCAAATGGCGGAGCGCTTGAAGTGCGTACCGGCGAATTCACAGTCGGTGAGAAAGATGCGAACGGTG
>JBDUAX010000340.1:0-5105 GCA_040004455.1 Gemmatimonadaceae bacterium | reverse complement strand
AGCGCCGCGGCGCCGCGCTCAACCACAACTGACTGGGAAACATACCAAAGGGGCGGCGCGACGCGAGGCCAGATTGAGGCGAGTTTTACTGCGTCCTTAAGTGTACACACCACGCCATCCGCTGAGTGAGCATTACGTGCAATTTTTGCCGCGTCCGATGGTGAAAATGTGTGATGGTCCGGAAAGCGCTCAACTGTAACATTTGCACCAACCGCCTCAAGCTGCATTCGAAACGCGCTGGGATCTCCAATAGCGGAAACCGCGACAATTTTGCGCCCCGACAGCCAAGTGATTGAACGATCGAGCATTCCGCTGTTGTCGACCTTTTGCGCTTTCATGCTTCCGTCAGCTTCGATCCGCGGTAAGGTCGCGGCGAGGTGCAACGTTCCAAGGGTCAAACGCACCACTGCGATTTCACTTTTCGGAGCCGCTGCAAGCACTGCGGTTTCGAGCGCAGAAATCTGCTCGCCGGTCGCGGCTTTGGCAGTTATTACCACGACATTCGCGCGTCGCAACGACGTTAGCGGCTCACGAAACGGCCCACTCGGCAACAAGCGCGCAGCACCGGTCCATCGATCAGCACTAACTAACACCAGGTCCGCAGCGCGCGCTGCCTGTCGGTGTTGAAACGCGTCATCAAGCACGACACAGTTTGAGCCACGCGTCTTCGCCAATGCAATTCCGTTCAGCCGGTCGGGAGCGACAATTACTGGAACGTTGCGATTGAGCAACGTGTGCACTCGCCATTCGTCATCGCCATAGCCACGCAAAACGACTGAAGGCTTTGCACCTGATTTGAGAAGTCGTTGAACGCACCACGCGGCCATCGGCGTCTTGCCCGTTCCGCCAACCGTCAAATTTCCGACCGACAATGCCGGTAACAACGTTGACCTGACGATGGCTGTGTTTCGCTCACTGATCGCCCGGTCAAATTTTCGGTTGCGACGCGAGACTATGAAGCCGAACAACGACGATGCCGGCGTCAGTATTGCGCGCATTGCCCTCGACAGCACGCCTTCACCCTCCCAAACCATCTGCGCGAAATCGGACACGTCTGATCAGCTCTTGCGCGACGACGCGGTCATTGCCGCACCTTCAATGAGATCGTTCAGCTTCACTGTAATTGCAACCACCTCATTTGGCAGATCGTGTGATTCTCCTGCGTTGATGTACAGTGGTGGCGAGTAGATCACAGTTACCCGGGCAAATGGTTTCGGTACTTCAAATTGATCCCAGGTTTTCAAACGCCACAAGCGGCTCGCATGACTGCCCATCAGCACGAGCGGCGCGCCGGTTCTTTGCGCAAGCTTGAGCGCACCCAGTGCAAAACTATGTCGCGGGCCACGTGGTCCGTCGGGTGTGATGACTATGTCTTCACCACCATTCAATTCGCGAGCCAGTTGCAACAGCGCGCGTGCACCTCCCTTCGAACTCGAACCTCGAATGATTTTCATTCCATATCCACGAACGATTTGCGCAATGATCTCACCGTCGCGATGATCGCTGATGAGCACTGACGATGGCAGTCGGTGGACGACCGCGTGCGATAAAATCTGACCGTGCCAGAACGTGACGATGCTCGAACGGCCACTCGCACGAAGGCGTTCAAGTTCTTCGCGACCAATTACGGTGATGCGCCATGTCAACGCGAGAATTCGAATTGCAACCCTCGCCGCGCCAACAATCGCCGCAGTACGCCAGCCGCCACCTTTCGTGTCGACAGCTACGGGCTTCACATCGTTCATTTGATCATGCCAAGGGCGATGTCAGCCACGCGATCCGCAGCTCCCGGGATGCCCAGTTGCGTACGAACTTCCCCCAATGCCGCAACGGCTTGTTCGCGTGCCGCACTGCCAACCGTGAGCAATGGTTCAAGCGCATCCGCCATAGCTTCTGGAACGAGTGCATTCTGCACGAACTCACGCGACAGCTCGCGCCCGGCAATGATGTTCACCATGCCAATATTGGGTATGGTGATAACACGCTTCGCAATTTGATAGCTGATGGCGCCGGTTCGATACGCAATGACATGCGGAAGGCCAGCCACCGTCGCCTCAAGTGTTGACGTTCCGCTCTTGAGCAATCCTGCTGTTGCGGCGCGTAATATCGCAAACGACTCGCCTGCGATCTGCTGAAAGGGGCAACGTACAGCATCAATCGTGACGGTCGGTGCCGTTGCAACAACAACACTCAACCCCGGGCGTCGACGCTTCAACTCACTTGCCGTCGCGACGAAATCGTCGAGATGATGTGTAAGCTCACTGCGACGACTCCCCGGAAACAGAGCCAGAATTTCACCGTCCAGGCGCAGGCCCAATTTCGCGCGCGCTTCGCCTTGGCTAAGCGAACTGTCCGCGCGATCAAGCAACGGATGACCAACGAACGTCGCATTAATGCCATTCTCGCGCAGCAAGGCCTCCTCGAACGGGAGAATGCACGCAACTCTGTCCGCGTACTTCGCGAGTTTCTTCATGCGGCCGGCGCGCGAGGCCCAAACTTGTGGCGCTACAAAATATAAAACGGGAATGCGCGCTTTGTGTGCCGCCTTGGCCACCATCAAATTGAAGCCCGCATAGTCGATCAGCACGACAAGTCCAATTGATCCACTTTCGAACAGGACTTTCAGTTTGTTCAACAATTGCCAGTGATGCGGAATTTCCTTAATCACTTCCACAAAACCAAACACCGCCAAATTGCCGATGTGTTCAATCAACCTGACGCCGGCAGCCGCCATTCCATTGCCACCAACTCCAATCATCGGGCGCAATGGCTCGCGTTGACGAATTGCGGCTGCTACTCCCGACGCGTGCAAATCTCCCGAAGCCTCACCCGCAACAAACAATATCTCACGCACTCGGCGCGCCAACACCCTTCTTGAGTGCAACCAGCGAGCGTTCAATTTCGGCAACAATGCGCAGTGCAACCGCCAACGCTTCGCGCCCTTCCTTTCCACCAACCGTTACTTCTTGCTTGCCAGCAACGGCGCCGAGGAATTGACTGAGTTCGAGTACGAGTGGTTCCCCTTCTGGAGCCTCAAGAACTATTCGTTCAACAAAATCTTCCATTGCACGTGGGGCACGCGCAAGCTGCATCGGATCAAAGTCGCCGCGCAAGCGAAAGAACTCTCCCTGGCCGGCCGCGAGATCGAGCGACAGATAACCACTGCGCTGAAAGATGCGGAGTTTGCGCACCCGTTCGCGCGACACTCGACTGGCCGTGACGTTTGCAATCGCGCCCGTTGCAAATGTCAGGCGTGCATTCGCAATATCGAGTTGCGGCGTCAGCACTGGAATTCCGGCTGCACTCACATCGTCCACGTGCGCATTTACGAGTGTGCAAATGAGATCGATGTCGTGAATCATCAAGTCCAGAACAACCGCCACGTCTGCCCCTCGGGGACTGAATGGCGCCAGCCGATCACTTTCAATAAACAGCGGTGTCTCGACATACGGAAACGCAGCGCGAACTGCACGGTTGAACCGTTCAACGTGCCCGATTTGCATCACAACGCCGGCGCTCTTTTGCAGCTCGAGAAGTTTGTCGGCTTCTTCAAGCGTCACCGTAAACGGCTTCTCAACAAATACATGCTTACCGCGTTTCAACGCTTGTGACGCAACAGCAAAGTGCGCAGTCGTTGGCACCACGATTGACACGGCATCAACTTCATCGAGCATTGCATCGAGCGTCGGCCACGCCATCACACCATGCGTCGATGCAACTTCGGCGGCACGAGCCGGATTCTCATCTACGAATCCGACAAACCGATCCCCCGCGAGATCGCGCAGAATGCGCACGTGATGCACGCCCAAACCACCCGCACCTACGACGCCGACGCGAGGCGCCGAGGGCAACGAAAAAGCACGCGACGCCGACGATGTGCTCAGAAACCAACTCCGCGCTGACTGTCTTCAATGAACGTCAAAAATTCTGACACTTCCGGAATCTGTTCAACATCGGTGCGCGCCTGTTTCAACGCTTGCGACAAGTTGAGGTCTGACTTGAAGCACAGCCGGTACGCGCGCTTTACCTCGCGAATAACTGCGACGTCAAATCCGTTTCGCTGCAACCCCACGGAATTCAATCCGAAAAGTGCAGTTGGATTGCCGCTCGCGCGTACAAACGGTGGAATATCCTGCGTCACTTTCGAAACGCCGCCAATAAACGCAAACCGTCCGACCCGCACAAATTGATGAACAGCGCAGTTGCCGGAAATCGTGACACGATCTGCGAGCGAGACGTGTCCTGCCAGCAACGTTCCGTTCGAAATAATTACTTGATTGCCAAGTTGACAGTCGTGCGCCACGTGAACGTTGGTCATCAGAAAACAACCCGAACCAACACGCGTGGTAACTGAATGCGATGTGCCGCGATTCACCGTGACGTATTCGCGCACAACAGTGTCGTCGCCAATTTCGACAAACGTATCTTCCCCGCGATACTTCAAATCCTGCGGGTCGCCGCCGAGCACTGATCCGATTCCGATCTGCACGTTGCGACCGAGCCTGACGTTTTTCTCAAGTGTTGCGCGGGCTGCGACCGTTACGCCGTCTCCCAAAACACATCCGGGACCGACGATCGCCCACGGACCAATGCTTACGCCATCACCAAATTTTACGTCGGCGTGAATAATTGCCGTCGGATGAATATTCACTGCAGCCGTCGCACTCATCGATCGCGCGCGATTGCAGCCATGTCGGCTTCGGTGACTACCTCACCATCAACTTTCGCGACGCCATGCAACCGACAAACCGTGCCGCGAAACTGCAGGACATCAACCTCGATACGCAATTGGTCGCCCGGCTTCACTGGCCGCCGAAATTTCACGTTGTCGAGCGACATGAAGTACACAACCTTGTTGGCCGGATCCGGCAAGGATCCCATCAGCAACATGCCGCCGACTTGCGCCATCGCTTCGATAATCAGCACACCGGGCATAATCGGATGTCCGGGAAAGTGCCCCTGAAAAAACGGTTCGTTAATCGAAACGTTCTTGAGCCCCACAATGCGCTTGCGCTCCTCGATCTCCAAAATTCGATCGACCAGCAGGAACGGATAGCGGTGCGGCAGCACCTGCATGATGTCTTCAACTGTATACACGGCGGGTT
>JBDUAX010000339.1:0-5105 GCA_040004455.1 Gemmatimonadaceae bacterium | reverse complement strand
AATCATCAACACGCAAAAAGAAACCCACGCGACCTGCGAATTGATTTCCAACTACGGAGAGCTGCTGCGCGCCATCGGCGCGCGCAAGAAGTATTCCCGTAACGGCAGGACGCGATTCCCGCTCACGCCGCGCAGCGTTGGCGGCCATCCACCCGTCAGCGCTGCTTCAGTTGTGCTCATGTTTCGCGATCCGGCAGTACCCATTTCGACCGCTCGGTAGCGCACGACATTAGCAGGACACACTGCGCGAAACTGATGGAAGATCGAGGCCGACAGCGATCCAGCGAGATACCAACCAGCGCAATGTCCGTTGCAATCCAGTCCAGACTGAAGCGCAGACTATCACGATAATACGTGGTCGCTGCAGCGATGTCGGAGACTGGAATTTCGGGCACCGCGCCTGGAAGTTCGGGCATCATGGGCACTCCGGATGTGTTGTTGGAACCTCAACGCTCCTTAGGCGGTGCGGTTGGTCAAAGCCAGATACGGATCTCCGCGATCAATACCAGCACTGCAAGCGTCAAACTTACGCCGATAAAACATCGTTCCAATCGCGGCCAGCGTCGGAGAACGCGCAGGCCCATCACGCTCACGTTCGAGATGAGTAGCAGCGGTATGGCCAACGCCCACCAATGAGGCGCACTCTCGAACGCTCTTGCCACGATCGTCATCGCGAGTGACAAGCACCCCAATGCCAGCGCAATCCAAGCGAGAGTTCGGCTGCGGCGCTTCAATCGATCCGCATTCGACGTCGAGATGGCCTCCATCAAACTCCTTTTGAAAATATTCTGAGCATTCGCCCAAACGCCGCGCAACGTCCCGTTAGCTCACGGCCGCGAAGATCTGGACTTCCCTCAGTGGTAATCAACAAGGGCTTTCTCTACTTCACCCCCAACGCACTCTGCAATCTCGCCTTCCCACCCACCACCGGCAATGTGAACGAACTTCCATCCAAATCAATCGTCAACTCACTCCCTGCGCTTGGCAACAACGTGAACCCCGCGTCGCTCGAGAAAATCATGATCGCAAGTTGCTGTCCCGGTAGTATCACCTGATCATCCGCTTGCAACGGAAATGTCATGGTATAAAACTGTCCCGGCTTGAGCGGCTCGCCGCGTGCCATCGACAGATAATCACCATCACCCGTGAGTGATTTGTAATTCTGTGGATCGGCCCAGCTACGCGTAACGATACCAACTTGACCGGCACTGCCAATGCGCGTCGAATCGTACGGCAATGTCACGAGATACACCGAGAGATTCACGGCCGGTTTGCTCGCTGCAAGCTTGAGCGTTACCACCGTGCGTCCTGACAAATGCACCGTGTCTTTCAACGCCGGCAACGCGTACAACAATCGATTGGAAGACGACGCAGCCAGCGCCATCATCGCGGGAGATACGTGATAATCGTCCGTCAGTTTTTCTACCCCTTGTTTTCCCGGCGCGGAGAACGCAAGCGACCCAACGCCGCTACCACCTTTCGTCGGAAAAATTTTCACGGCGGCGGAGCCGGGAATTGGATAATCGGAAAAAAACGTTGGCGCGGCCGCTCCAGCACGACCACCAGCGCCCATAACCGGAGCCGCGTTCGACTGCACAATCATCACACGCGGCAACGTGTCGACACCGTTGTTGACGCCATACAAATAGTGCGCCCACCACTTGTTCACGATGTCGGCCGGCGGACTGCCGCCATGTCCACCCTGATGCATGTACAGCTTTGCACTCGGATTCATTTTCTTGAGCGCATCCCACATGCGAATCGTGTGTTCGGGAACGACGTTCCAGTCGTTGAATCCGTGCGCAAACAACACCGCGGCTTTCACGTTCTTGAGCAAAGGCGTCTGATCGCGATCGGCCCAGAATTGATTGAAATCACCACTCTGCCTGTCTGCTTGTTGCGCAAATATTCCGTCGCGCCAAATTTTGTCGCATCCTTCGCGGTTGCGCCCCGAGTGAATGAAGTCGTACAGCACGCCCATGTCTTCGCCAAGATATCCGCCCGGTGACCGCACGAGTCCGTTCGAGCGATAGTAGCGATACTGCGAAGTATTAGGCGACATGGGAATAATCGCCTTGAGTCCTTCTACTCCGGTCACTGCAGCAGCCAGTGGCATCGTGCCTTCGTACGACGTGCCAAACATTCCAACGCTGCCGTTCGACCACGATGCGGCGGTTACTTCAACATTGCCGTCAAATGTCGTGTATCCCTTCGCGCGTCCGTTCAGCCAGTCGATTGCAAATTTTGGCGTGATATTTTCAATCGAATCACCAACCGTGGGACAACCGCCGGATAGTCCGGTGCCTGAATTCTCCACTGTCACCGCAGCGAAACCGAGCGATACCCACTGCACCGGCCCTTGCTTGAGTTTCATCGAATCGGAATACGCGCGATACGTTGGCAATACGCGCAGCGGTGACGGTGCGCCCAATTCCTGATGCACATCCCAGTCTGGCGAGTTGTCGTTGGTCGGACCGATATACGGCGACGATAACATCAGAATCGGAATTTTAAGTCCCGCTTTTTCGGCCGCTCCCGGCCGCGTGACTTGCACATGTACGCGATCGAGTTTTCCGTCTCGGTCGCTGTCGAAGTTTGTCTCCACCCACAATGATTGCCGAATAATTTGCGTGGTGTCGGCAAACTCAGTCACCGGTTGCATCACACCGTCCTTCACCACCGCACCGAGTTTTCCGTTAACACCAATGCCAGATACTGGCGGCGGTCCCGGAGGCCCACCGCGTCCTCCCTGTGCATTGGAGACGGTGGATGCTGCAACTGTGATCGCGAGCAGCGCGGTCAGGCGATGCAGGTGGGGACGACGCATGGGAATTGGAAAAATGGGGATGCTCACGGAACGGTGAGATTATTCGAGTACGGTGTGCGCTAATTCGTATTCTACTGTGACAACCGCAATCTGGGACATTCATTTTTGAGAAGCGCCAGGAGAATTTGGCATGCCGCCATCGTGCGCCGTCTGAGCACACGATGGCGGCAATCTGCGCGTCAATCAATCAGTCACTCAGCACAAACGTGACCTTCATGTCCACACGATACTGCGTGATCTTTCCATCATCGCACAGAATTTTCTGCTCCGAAATCCACGCGCCCTTCACATTGCGAAGCGTCTTGTTCGCGCGCGCGATGCCCTTCACAATGGCGTCTTCGAATGAGATGGTCGACGTGGACGTGATCTCGGTGACTTTTGCTACTGACATATGACTCCGGTGTTATTGGTAGAACGCTCCCTACACCGTTGTGGTCCAGGGAGAGCCAATTGCGCTACCTTCAGTTGAATGAACCTCAGCCTCAGCCCGCACCCATCCTGACATGCCCATCGACATGATCGGCCGTTACCGCATACTTCGCGTACTCGGCGAAGGCGGTATGGGCATTGTGTATGAAGCCGAGGACGATCAGCTCCACCGCAATGTGGCACTCAAGGTGATTCGCGGCGAGTTGGTGACGCCCGAACTTGCCCGTCGGTTCGCGCTCGAGTCCGAAGCACTCGGGCGGTTGCAGCATCCCGGTATCGCGCAGATTTACGAGGTAGGCTCTGACGAAGGTCCAACTGGTCCTCGCTCATTTTTTGCGATGGAGCTTGTTCGCGGACTTCCGCTGACGGCGTACGCCAATACCAAGCGCCTGGAACTGCCCGAGCGACTCGAGCTTTTCGCGCTGATCTGCGACGCGGTGCACCACGCGCACAGGCAGGGGGTAGTGCACCGCGATCTCAAGCCGGCCAACATCCTCGTCGACGAAAGTGGCCAGCCCAAGATCCTCGACTTTGGCGTAGCGCGGATAACGGACTCAGACATACCGAGCACACGCCACACCTCGATGGGGGAAATGCTCGGCACACTGCAGTACATGAGCCCCGAACAGGTCGATGCGATTCCAGCCAACGTTGATGCGCGGAGTGACGTGTACTCACTCGGCGTTCTGCTCTATGAATTGATTTCGGGTCGGTTGCCATACAATCTCGAACGCGCGGCATTGCACGAGGCGGCGCGAGTGATTCTCTTGGACGACCCCGCCCCATTGAGCTCCATCAATCGGAAACTGGGCGGTGACGTCGAAGTCATTGTAGCCAAAGCGCTGGAAAAGGCGAAGCAGCGCCGGTACGACTCTGCCGATGCACTGGCCAGTGACGTCCGTCGTTTTCTGCGCGATGAGCCGATTGTTGCACGGCCGGCCAGTCCGCTCTATCAACTGCAGAAGTTTGCACGACGAAATCGCACGCTGGTAAGCAGCGTCGCGTTCGGCACGCTGGTGCTCGCCGTTGGCGCTGCCGTCAGCACGTGGCAGGCCGTTCGCGCCACACGAGCGGAGCAACTGGCCGTCGCGCGTCGCGAGGAGGCTATCGCATCACGCATGGTGGCCGAGCGCGAAAAGCGCGCGGCGACCGCGGCGCTCCAGGTTACAGATTCGGCGTTGGGAGTTGCCGATTCCGCGCGCGCTCAGGCGATACGAGAGCAGCAGGCCGCCACCACCAGCGCTCAGCGCGCCACGGCAGAAGCCGCGAAGTCGCAGGCTGTCACCACATTCCTCACCGACATGCTGGCCAGCGCCGATCCCGCTACGGCTCAGGGGCAGGATTTACGCGTACGCGACTTGTTGGACAAAGCATCGACAGTCTCGCTCCGCGATGCAAAGGCAAGTCAGCCCGAGGTGCGCGCCGCCATCGAGGCCGCAATTGGCCGAACGTATTTTCAACTCGGTGATTACGATGCTGCGCGCGCGCATTTAGACAGCGCCTATCAAATCCAACTTCGAACCGTCGGGCCCAACGCGAGCGTGGTCGGAGATCTTGCAGCAGATATCGGGAAGGTAGCCAGAGCGTCAGGCACCTATGGGAAGGCGGATACGATGTTGACCCAGGCACTCGCTGTTTTTCGGAAGACACGGCCCGCGAACGATGACTACGTGACCTCGGCTGTCGGCGAGTTGGCGGCGGTGCGCTATGCACAAGCGCGCTTTCCCGAAGCCGAGCGGCTGTATCGTGAGGCGATCGACCTGGCGACAGCACGGCACGGACCGGATGATCAGGGCGTCGGCGAGCGACTGGTGGCGCTCGGTGGTTTCTATGCGTACACCGGGCGACC
>JBDUAX010000338.1:0-5120 GCA_040004455.1 Gemmatimonadaceae bacterium | reverse complement strand
GCGACTCTGACCCCAATTCCACACACGATCGCAAACAACGCGCATTCCGCATTGAGTCGGGAGCAGCACGCGTTGAACGGGATGTCGATGAAGAGATGGAATTTCATCTCGCAATGCGCGCACAAAAATTTATGCGTTTGGGCCTCGCACCAACCGCCGCACGCGAACAGGCGCTGCAGCAATTCGGCGACCTGCCTGCAGTTCGCGATGAATGTCTCACTATCGATACGGAGCACCACCGCGCCATGACACGCGTCAATCGCCTGAACGACTTGAAACAGGATGTGGCGTACGCATTCCGCTCGCTCCGCCACAACAAGAGCTTCGCAATTGTCACGATTCTCATTCTCGCGCTGGGCATTGGTGCGAACACAGCAATTTTCAGTCTGGTAAACGTGTTGTTGTTGCGAAAGCTACCCGTTCCGAACGCCAATGAGCTGGTGTTGATCGGCAGCCCGATGCGCGCGAATTCGATGTCGGACGGTTCTCCGCGCACCGACATGTTTTCGTACGATTTGTACAAAGATATGCGCGACGGCTCGCATACGGTCAGCGGACTGTACGCAACTGGCCGCACTGGCGGACTTGATGTTGTTCGTCCGCACTTCAACGACCCCACTGCCAGAATTGTCGATAGCCTCAGCACATCGATCGATCATCCAAATGCGCGCTTCGTCTCGAACAACTATTTCAGCGTTCTGCAAGTGTTGCCCAGTGCCGGCCGAACCTTTGCGGCCAGCGAAGGATTGAATGTGGGCGATGCACCGGTTGTTGTTGTGAGCTACAACTATTGGCAACGCCAACTGGCGGCTGATACACGAGCGGTCGGCAGTACACTTTCGGTGAACGGAACAGCGCTCACGATTATTGGCGTAGCGGCGCAAGGATTCAACGGCGACATCGTCGATCGTGATGTCACACTGTTTATTCCGCTCACAATGCAGCCGGTGATCGTTAAATCGGCGAACTGGTTGGACAATCACCGCGACATCAATTGGTTGAACGTAATGGGGCGCATGAAACCCGGCATTTCACTCCCGCAAGCGCGCGCCGAGCTTGTCACGGTTACCACGCGCGCTATTATCGATCACGCGTTGCCGCGCCAGATCATTTCGCTCAAGCAAGATATCGCCGAAAAACCGGTGGTCGTTCAGTCGGGTGCGCAAGGATATTCGTTTTATCGCACTCAATACAGCACCGCACTCGTTACGCTCATGGTCGCGGTGGTTCTCGTGTTGCTCGTGGTGTGCGCGAATGTTGCGAATCTGCTGCTGGCCCGCGCCACCGCGCGCACACGAGAGATGAGCCTGCGCATGGCATTGGGCGCGAGTCGCGTGCGGCTCATTCAACAGTTGCTCACGGAAAGTCTGATCATTGCACTGGCTGGCGGCGTCCTCGGCATTTTAGTCGCCGCGTGGGCCAGTCAGGCGTTGTTGTATATCGTTATCGGTAATCGCAGCAGCACAGCTCTCAACACTTCCCTGGACATTCAGGTGTTGTTCTTCAGTGCACTGGTATCAATTGTCGCCGCGGCGCTCTTTGGTTTGATGCCCGCACTGAGCGCAACGCGAGTTGAGCTGGCAGGCGCGCTGCGCTCGTCAGGACGCAACGTGGCAGGTAACGGTGGAAAGTTTGGTGTTGGCCGATTGCTGGTTGTCGCGCAAGTTGCAATGTCTGTGTTGCTGTTGGTTGGTACAGGAATGCTGGTGCGAAGCATGAATCGGCTGGAAGGTAGTGACGTAGGCGCTGCGCGCGACCAGCTGCTCATCACCAGCATCGATGCCGCGCATATTGGATACAAAGGTGCCCGTCTCGCGACGCTGCTTGACGCGATTACAGAAAGTGTGCGTCACGCGCCTGGTGTTACCAATGCAAGCGCATCGCTAAACGGAATTTTCAGCGGAACCGAGTCGGGAACGAATTTTCAGGCGGAGGGATTTGTCGCACGGGCATCGGCCGACACCAACGCTTCGTACGACGATGTCGGGGCCGATTATTTTCACACTATTGGCGCACGCATCTCGAAAGGGCGTGATTTTACAGCGATTGATAACGAAACTGGTTTGAAGGTTGCCATTCTGAACGAATCACTCGCAAAATTTCTCTATCCCAATGGCGACGCACTCGGCAAACATATTACGGTGGATAGCGCGTCGCGCGAAATTGTCGGTGTCGTCGCTGATGTGAATGAGGGCAGCTTGCGGGGTGAGCCCGCGCGGCGCTTTTACGTTCCGCTGGCGCAACACGGCGAACGTCCAGGTACGTTCTATGTCGAAATCAAAACTTCCGGAGACCCCTCCAAAACAGTGAACAATGTTCGGAAGGCAATTCTTGCGGTAGATGCACTGCTGCCTCTTCGTCACATCGATCCGCTCAACTTACTCATTCGCGAATCCATCGGGCAAGACAGACTCGTTGCACAAGTGGTCACGTTGTTCGGAGCGCTCGCACTCGTTCTCTCGGCGCTCGGATTGTACGGAGTAATGGCCTACGCCACACTGCGGCGCACGAGTGAATTCGGTTTGCGCCTCGCGCTTGGTGCAGTTCCAGGTGCAATTGTTGGTCTGGTATTGCGTGAAGCGCTTGTCACGACTGCGGCGGGTTTACTCATCGGTTTACCATTCGCGTTTGGTATGTCCCAATTGTTGCGCGAGCAACTCTTCGGTATTGGTACTGTCGATGTGCCTTCCATCGTGCTCGCCGTAACCGTTCTCGCAGTTACTGCCGCGCTCGCGGCGTACTTGCCCGCGATGAGGGCGTCACGGGTGGCGCCGCTGGATGCGTTACGGGCGGATTAGCGCGATTGAATGGATTTGCTCGCTGGACGCTCACGTCCGGAAGCGCCAACGCAATTTGAATGCTCGGTTCGCGAACTTCACAACGGAGTCTTAGCTACTTAGCTGGCCGAGTCGTCGAGACGATTTGCTGATCGCATCGACTGCGATTGGCCCCAAAAGTAATGAAACTAAAGGTACCAGCTGAAAGCTTGGACAGCTATTTGCCGGGAGCCAGAGTGAACAACGCATCAATTGTTCTTGACCGTGAGACAGAAAACGGACTCCGAATGGAGTCCGTTTTGTTTTCAACTTTACCGCAACAGCGAAACGAGAATTAGCTGCAGATGCGCATTGCACTGCGCAGACAATGCGCGCCTGCAGCTATTCGAATGTCTCGTGCAGTTACCAAAATATCGTATTTGTTCGTAGTCGTTTACGATCTCAGTTTTTTCGGTGAACAATCCGTGTGATCCGTTTGATCCGCGTTTCGTTGTTGCTGTTTCAGTTTTCGTTCGTTCGTGGCATCCGCGTCGCGCCGCTACTTGTGCAACGACGTCCCCAAATGCGGATAGTACCGCACACCAAAGCTGATCCGCGTCGTCGACGAACTCCCGGCGTCACTCAACGTCGATTTCGCACCGCCCAGCTTGTACTTGTCAAACTTGCCGGTCTCGAAGAGCACTCCCAGATCGAGCGCAACATTCGGATTGACGAAATACTGAACACCGCCACCACCACCGTATCCAAGTCCGGTAATACTCGCATCAACACCCGAAATCTTGTTGCTCAGCCCTCGTCCCGACGCCGCAATATTCAAGTACGGTGCCAAGGCGCGATCGGCACTTGCAAACGAATAACGTACGCTGAAGTCGAGATGCGAAAGACTCGACTTGCTTTGAATGGTTGATCCATCAGCCAAGTCCACTTTGGCCAGGTCAAATCCAACGAGCAGCGCGAAGTTCTTGTTGAATCCGTAACCAATGAGCGCACCTGCACCGAATCCCGTTTTGCTCGAACCTTCGTCCGGAGAAATCATTGCTGCCCCAACCTGAGCACCAATCACCATCCCTTCCGTGTTCGACATACCTCGCCCTGAGGACGAGCCCTGTGCGCCCAGCATTCCGGCCGACAGCGTAACTGCGCCTGCCGACGCAAAGCTCAGGAGCGCGGTCGACAGCATCGTGCGACGGTTGAACATGAGGTACTTCCCCTTTGGATGATGAAGGTGATCAGAACAACCTGCGATCGTCGTGATCGCTGCTTGAAGTTCAGGTGTATTTTGAATTGTCTTATTCAGAATACCGAACCCCCGTTATATGCCTATCTTCGACTTCGTTTGCCAAGACTGCAGCACCGAGTTTGAAGCACTCATTCGCGGCAGCGCTGTTGCAAAATGCCCGAAGTGCGGCTCCGAGAAGCTTGAGCGTCAACTTTCCATGCCCAACATGAAAACGTCGGGCACGACCGCCCTCGCTATGGCCGCTGCCAAGCGCCGAGACAAGAAGCAGGGTGATGAGCGCGTGCACACGCAGCGCGAATACGAAAAAAGCCACGACTCGGATTGATTCGTGGCTTTCGGGTTAATGCTTCTGCGCTCAACTGCTGGTCAACTCAGCAACGAGTCAGCGCCGTCGCTTTAACCGATTTGCGCTAACACGATTTGCACTTGTTGCTGTTCTTCGAACCCAATTTCTCGAAATACACAACCGCCTCGTAAAACGGCGGTACGCGCTGCACGGGCCCGTTCGCCATGTCGGCCACGGTTTGTCCTTTGCGGCTGATGGCGTGAATGTCTCCGCCCTTTGAAACGAGATACGCGGCCAGCAGTGTGTCTCCGCGAGCGGCTGCGTCGTGCAACGCATTGTAGCCGTTAAAGTCGCGCGCGTTCACGTCAAGCTTGAGTTCTTCAATCAAATATTTCACCGACGGCATCCATCCGTCGGGCGCGTGACGATGGGCGTTCGCCGCGAAGCCCTCGCCGTACCCAACACCGCTCGCCGCGTGAATGGGATACACGCCCGGACCGCCTGCAGGCACCGCTGGAAGCCCCGAAGGGTCGTTGGCGCCCGTTGCGCCCTCTTCGATAAGTGCGCCGTCCTGATCGCGCTGTGGGCCCGTAGGCTTGAGCGTCGCAATTTTTGGATCGGCGCCGTATTTGATAAGCAACTTCATTGCATCAACGTCGGTGCCGTAAGCCGCGCGCCAGAATGGCGTTGCGCCCGCGGTGTTTACACCCAGCAGGTCGAAGTTGAACGACATGTACCAGAGATGTTTGCTGAGACGGGCGTTCACGTCCGAGCCTGCCTTGAGCAGATCTTCCATCAATGCCAGATATGTCGTCGC
>JBDUAX010000711.1:0-1547 GCA_040004455.1 Gemmatimonadaceae bacterium | reverse complement strand
AATCACTTCTTGCCGAACGTCTCTGCAATCTCCTCAAGACGATCGTAGCTGAGCGCCGCACCCTTTTCCATGCCCGACTGCAATACCATGTCGCGTACCTGAACCGAAGGATACACCGACATCAATGTCATTCGCGTTTTTCCCTTCTCCTCCGCAAACTCCACTGTCACCGTCGAAGGACTATCCGGAAACATCTCAAATATTTCCGTGAACACGAGTCGCTCGGGAGGCGTGACTTCGCTGTACACGCCGTTAAACGCCGCGAGAAACCCCGTTGGTGTCCGATTGGCATAGCGCCACTTACCTCCAACGCGCACGTCACCTTCGCACGCCACCATGACATAGCCGTCGCAATTCCCACCCCACCAATTTTTTACGAGCTCGGGATTCGTGAACACTTCGAACACCAACGCACGCGGAGCGCTGAACAAGCGTGTGATACGAATTTCACAATCGGACGGCGTTGAGACGTGAAATGTTTCGCTATTTGCGACGCGGCTTACGGGCATTCTTCTTCTCCTTGGTTTGAAGTTCCTGCAGGTAGTTTTCCATGCGATCCAGGCGCGGTTCCCAAATGGCGCGATAGGCCTCGGCCCATTCGACCACCTGTTTGATTGGTTTTGCTTCAATGCGACAAGGGCGCCACTGTGCATCTCGACGTTGCACAATGAGCCCGGCGTTTTCGAGCACGCGCAAGTGTTTCGAGACGGCGGGCATGCTCATCTTGAACGGTGCAGCCAACTCGCCGACCGAGCACTCTCCTGAAGCCAGCCTGGCGAGAATAGCTCGGCGCGTTGGGTCGGCGAGTGCAGCGAACGTGGTGCTGAGGTAATCGGTAACCATGTATTAAACCGGTTGGTTAAGTAACTGAATGGTTAAATACAACATCCATTGACGCCTGTCAAGCGCGAACTCAACTACTTGTCGAGCTTCCGATAGAAAAATGTCGTATCGCAAAACCCGCCGTGCGGAAGCAGCGCGAAGTTTGGTACGACACCAACGCGCAGCCACCCACCATTCGTGTACAGGCGTTCGCCGTCGCCGCCGGTAACGGCGTCGAGCATCAACAATGTCTTGCCGCAATCGCGCCCCATTTGTTCGGCAGCGCGCAGCAACGCGGCGCCCAATCCCTGTTTACGCGCCCGACTATGCACGAGCATCTTCGATAAATCCGCGCGGTGAGGTTGGTTGTCAGGCTGCGCGAGCACCAGTTGCACTGTGCCGCAAATTCCATTCACGTCTTCGGCGACGAGGATCGCGCGTTCGCCGTTACCCACGTCACTTGCAACGTGATTCCAGAATTCTTGTGCGCGTGCGCGCGAGAGCGGCGCCATGAAGCCGACCGAATCACCGCCGTTTACGCAGTCGATCAGCACCGAGGCGAGTTGCGATGCCCCAAATGCAAAGTAGCTGCGGCAGCGACTATGTCGCTACGATAATAAGAGGGAAATACATTGGTCGTGGGGAGATCTCAGCGTCGGAAAGGCTTTGTTCACGCGGAGGCGCGGAGCGACTTCGGGGCGAGATCACTTCGCGCAGGCGCGGAG
>JBDUAX010000337.1:0-5130 GCA_040004455.1 Gemmatimonadaceae bacterium | reverse complement strand
TTCAGCCAGGTGCGCATCGATCCACAAAATGCTGATCGCGTGTACATGGCCGGCGTGAAAATGGCGTTGTCAATCGACGGCGGAAAGACGTTTGCGACCGATGTAAATCTTGTGATTCATGACGATACGCACGCGATCTGGATTGACCCGAAGAACACTGACCACGTATTGATTGGCACCGACGGCGGATTGGGCGTGTCGTACGATCAGGCGCACACATGGCAATTCGCGCCGAATCTTCCGGTCGGCTTGTTTTATCATGTGAGTTTCGACATGAGCACGCCCTATAAAATTTGCGGCGGTATGCAGGACAACTACGACTGGTGTGGGCCCAGCGCGTCGCGCATGAATCGCGGTATCTTCAATTACGATTGGTATCAGATTCAGGGTGGCGACGGATTCGTTGCCATTCCCGATTTGCGTGACACACACATTGTGTATACCGAATCGCAGGATGGCAACATGCTGCGACGCAACGTTGTGAGCGGCGAATCGAAACAAATACGACCAACGCCCCTCAACGTTTCCAACGCGACACCCGGCGAAGCTTATCGCTTTCATTGGGACACACCATTGCTCCTCTCCGCCAACAATCCCGGTGTGCTTCTGGTGGGAGCGAATCGTGTGTTTCGCTCGCGCAACCGCGGAGACACCTGGGAAGCAATCAGTCCCGATCTCACCAGAAACGACAGCCGCGACACCGTCGTCACGATGGGCGTGAAAGGAAGCGACATTGCGTTCTCACGCAACGATGGAATTTCGCAATGGCCAACGATTGTATCGCTCAACGAGTCAGCAAAGAAACCGGGTGTGTTTTACGCGGGCACCGACGACGGCAAAGTGAGCATGTCAATTGATGACGGAAAGACCTGGAAGGACATCACGAGTCGATTGGCGGGAATGCCTGGCGGTTATGCGTTCATTTCCGAAGTGGTGCCTTCGCGTTTTGATGCGAACGTCGCGTACGTCGCGGTGAACAACTATCGGCAGAACGACTACGCACCGTATTTGTGGATGACGACCGACAACGGTGCGACGTTCAAGTCCATCGCGTCGGGATTGAAGGGCGAAGTGGTGCGCACAATTACCGAAGACACGCGGAACGCCGATGTGCTGTATGTTGGCACTGAAACGGGAATTTTTCTTTCTCTCGATCGCGGAGCAACCTGGCGCCGATTGAAAGCAAATTTTCCCACTGTGCGCGTTGATGAACTCACCATTCATCCGCGTGACAATGCGCTGTTAGTTGCGACGCACGGACGCGCACTCTGGGTACTCTATCATCTCGAGCCAATTCAGGAATACGCCGCCGCGCAAAAAGTTGATGCAAAACTTTTCACGCCGGGCAACGCGCTGCAGTGGAAAAGCAAGGACGATCGCAACGAAGAATTCTGGGGGCATCAATTCTTCACTGGTGAAAACCCACCAACAGACGCGGTGTTGCAAGTGTACTTCGCGAAGCCGGCAACAAAGCCGATGCTTCGCATTTCCGATGCACTCGGTAAGACAGTTCGAGAACTCGCGATACCGGACAATAAAAACATTCCGGGCATTCAAAACGTTTGTTGGGATCAACGCATTGAACCGATCAAGGGAACAGTGGCCAGTGTTGCTGCAGCCGGTGGGCGTGGCGGTAGAGGTGGTGGCGCAGGTGGTGGTGGACGTGGTGGGGGACCACCGGTTGTACCGGGCATTCCCGTTCCACTGCCAACGATTGGCTACTTGCCTGACAATCCGTGCGCTGGCGCTGGTGGTGACGGAGGAGGCCGCGGAGGCGGTGGTGGCTTTGGCGGCGGCGGCGGAGGCACTGCTGGTCCGTTAGTTGTTCCGGGCAAGTATACGGTGGCGCTTGTAACCGACGGGAAAGTTGTTGAATCGAAACCGCTCACGCTGGTGATGGACCCGGAAATAGCACTGACCGGACTTGCGCGCACCAACTACAACGCAGCCATTGCAGACCTGCATGCTTTACAACAGCGCGGCACTGACGTCGCTGTTCGACTCACAGCGTTAAACACGGAAGTCATGCGCATCGCACCAATGCTCGATTCGAATGCGTCGGCGGCCAGCGCAAAAAGCGAATTTTCCGCATTCCAAAAGGAACTCGACGCAGTGCGCGCGAAATTTGGTCTGACACTTCCGGCCGGTGGAGCGGGCGGTCGTGGCGGTGCGGGGGGGCGCGGAGGTGCAGGACGCGCTGGCGGAGCCGCTGCTGCCGCTGGTGGCGCAGCGGGCACTGCTGGGGGTGGTCGCGCAGGCGCTGCGGGGCGAGGCGGTGCCGCGAGCGCAACCGCCGTGAACACTGGTGCTGCACCGGGAACCACAGGGGCCCTCGGTGCAACCGATGTTGCCGCCGCGTTCGCCGCACAAGCCAATGCGGCCACACAGCAAAACGCACTCGGCCGCGTTGCGACCGTGAAGAACTCCATGCAATCAATCTGGGAAACGCCAAGCGTCGAAGTTACCAAGCAAGCAGCCGACGCAAGACTCGCGCTAAATGCAGCGATAGCTGAAGCGACGGCGCTGTTCGCAAAAGCGAAATTGCTGGCGTCGCAACTCGACAAAGTGAACCTTAAGATGACAGTGCCGCCGAGCTGAGTACTTTGTGTTTTCGAAACAAGCGCGCGGAGATCGCATCGACAGCGATCTCCGCGCGTCTTGCTATTCCGACCTCAGCGCGATGATTGGTTGCAACCTGGCGGCTCGGCGTGCCGGAATCCACGCCGACACGACGGCTACCGTCGCCAGCAATGCTGCCGCGGCCGCAAACGTCATCCAATCCGTCGCACTCACTCCGACCAATAAGCTCTGCATGAATCGCGTAGAAGCGCCGGCGATAACCAACCCAATAACCACGCCGATTGCGGTCAGTGTCGCACCCTGACGCAGCACTCCGCGCATAACCGCTCCGCCGCTTGCACCCAACGCAATCCGAATTCCAATTTCACGAGTGCGTTGACTGACGCCATACGAAATCACTCCATACAGGCCGACAACCGCCTGTATGAGTCCCAGAATGCCGAGTGTTGTGGCAACGAGCGCGCCGAATCGCACAAACAGAAACGCGAGCCCGTTACTCAAATGCGTTTCCATACTGCGCACGCCGTACACCGCCAAATCGGGGTTTAAATTCTGAAACAACTTGCGCGCGGAAGCAGCCACCACGGTCGGTTCACCCGACGTGCGCAAATGCAGCGTGAAAAAATCCACTGGTCGTTGCAACATCGGCAAATAGATGTACGGCCTCGGCGCATCGTTCAGGAACATGTACTTTGTGTCGGTTACAACTCCGACCACTTGCATGAGCGGTCCTTCCTTTCGCACGCGGAATCGCTGCAGCAGCGGATCTTTGTTCGGCCAGAAGCGCCGCGCCATTTCTGCGTTGATAATCAAGACCTGCGCGGTCGAATCGCGATCGTCCCGCGTAAATTCACGACCCTTGAGCACTTTGAGGCCCATCGTCTCGAAGTACTGTGGCGAAACCGTATTGTCATAAATTTCGAGGCGACGATCGTTTACCGTGGGGAGATCTGCATCGAAGTATGCAGTCAGGGAATTGTTGTTCCCTCCCATCGGCACGTCGCGCGAAAGAGCCGCGCTTGTGACACCAGGTAGTGCTATCGCACCGTCTAGAACCTGATTGTAGAGCAAGCGTTTGTGAGCAGCATCGATATGCAGCGGCGAAAGCTCAGTCGACATCAATAGCAAGTGCGAAGGCTTGAATCCCAAATCGGTGTGCGCCGCCCCGCGCACGCTCCGCACGAAAAGGCCCGCGCTGATCAGCAGTACCAGAGACACCGCAACCTGCGCCACGACCAATACACTTTGCAATCGTCGACGCGAAACAGACGCCGTGCCGCCGCGCGTTCCTTCTCGCAACATTTCGCTCAGACTTCCGCGGCCACTGCGCAAGGCGGGAACAAGACCCGTTAACAGTCCGGCCGCGATTGCAACGAAGGCCGTGAATGCAAACACCCGCCAATCCATGCCGATGTTGAATTGCACCGGAAAATCGATAGCCAGCTTGATGTTCGAGATCCACCGCGTGATCCACGTTGCCAGCAACACTCCGGCAACCAATCCGAGTAGCGACAGCACAACACTCTCGGTCAATAGCTGACGTACCATGCGCAAATCTGTCGCGCCCAGGGCACGTCGCACCACGAGCTCACCCTGTCGTGCACTGCCCCGCGCCAACATCAAATTAGTTACGTTCACGCACGCAACAATCATGACGAGCATCGTGAGCGCCATGAACACCGCCGAAATCCAGGGCATGACATGCGCGACGCTAATGTCGGGACGCGCCGAGGTTTCCTTTTCGACGGCGAAGCCAAGGCCAATCGCCTCAGCGGGATACTGCTTGTCAATGCGAGTCGCGAGCACAGCGAGTGCTGTTCGCGCTTGTCCAACCTTGACCCCGGGTGCGAGAACGCCGAGGACGCGTGACGAACTCCACGACCTGTTCTCAAACTGCAGCTCATCGCCAGGATTAATTAATCCGACAGTCGATATCGGCACGTAGCCGTCGGTTACAATAAGTTCTTCGGTACCCGTAAACTTCGGATCGGCGACGCCTGCCACAGTAAATGGCGCGCCATTCAATCGAATGGTTTTTCCGACAATAGCCGCGTCGCTTTGAAAGCGACGTTTCCAGAATCGCGCATCGAGCACAATGAGCGGTTCTTTGCGCAACGCAGCCGCACTTGAGATCACGCTGCCCAACGACGCTTTCACGCCAAGGGTGGAGAAGTAGTTATAGCTTACAAGGCTGATAAACGTGCGTTCGGGATCACCCTGGCCCTCGGCCCGCGCACTGACAACGGCGCCTTGAAAAAGCACGACATCCGACAACACACTCGTTTGCGTGCGCACGTCGAGATAATTCGGATACGACACACTCCCCGGCACACCGCTACCCTGGGATGTTTGCGCAATGACAACCAACCGATCGGCGTTCTTCACCGCCATCGGGCGAAACAGATAGGTGTTGACAATGCTGAAAATTGCCGCGTTCGACCCAATGCCGAGTCCCAGGGCCAGCACGACGACGAACGCAAACGCCGGGGCGCGTTTGAGTGAACGCAACGCCCACTTTATGTCCTGCAACAGTTCCTGAAAAATCATTGC
>JBDUAX010000336.1:0-5132 GCA_040004455.1 Gemmatimonadaceae bacterium | reverse complement strand
GGTCTCTCGGACGTTGTCGTTGGCTCGTTGCGGCAGTTGTCGGCGTCGCGCTGTCAGCGCCGATATCGGCCCTGCATGCCCAAACCGGCAAACTGAGCGGTACAGTTACCGACGCAGAAACGGGCAAGCCTGTCGCTGGTGTATCAGTCATTATTGACGGCACCACGCTCGGTTCCTTGACCGGTGAAAACGGCAAGTATTTCATCATTCAAGTGCCGCCCGGTGTGATCAACGTGCAGGCGCGTCGCCTCGGATACCAAAGTGTTCGTCAGCAGGGCGTTCAAATCGTTATCGATCAAAACGTTACCGCCGACTTCAAGATCAAGGCCACGAATCAGCAGCTCGAAGCAATCACCATTCAAGCGGCGCAAACCCCGCTCATTCTGCGCGGACAAACAGGCACCACCAGCGTAATTTCGGCCGAAGAAATCACTTCGCTGCCCGTTACGAGTATCGCCGGAGTGCTCGCGCTTCAGCAGGGCTTTGCCGAGGTGCCGAATAACACCTCCGTGGTTTCGCTCGCCGAAGAACAACGCTCCACGACGTCGCCAACGCGCGTTCGCGGTAGCCGCGGTGGTTCCTCAATCACGCTTATCGATGGCGTGCCTATCAACAATCCGTTGTTCGGAACGAATTCAATCGATCTGAACACATTCGCCGTTTCACAGATCAACTTCCAGCGCGGCGGTGCGGGCGCGGAATACGGCAACGGCTTGTCAGGCGTTATCAACCAGGCGGTTCGCGAGGGCGGTGCCACAGTGTCCGGTTCTGTGAGCTTCCAGAACAGCACACTCCCTGGTGCGCTTTTCAATTCGACCTACGACAAACTGCTTGGTCAGAATATTCTCAATGGATATTTGTCGGGCCCAGTCCCTGGCACCAGCGCGAAGATCCGGTACGCCGTATCGGGTCAGGTTCAAAGCCAGGCTCAGCAGGTTTTGAAGTACGACGATGACGTGTACACCGTTACGGGCAACGGACGCCTTGCCTTTGGCAACAACCTCGCGCCTTCTCCGCGCGACTTGACAAAGGGGTGGCAGGCACTTGGCGGCACGCAGAATACCTCAGGTGTTGCCAAGATTACGTTTTTGCCCTTCGCTGACACGAAGATTGGACTTTCCGGCATCTATTCTGAACGCGAAGCAAACAAGTACGCGCGCACGAACTACTATCAGTTCCGCGGCGATCCGTTGAAACTCGTCAATAATCGTGCCGATTCGTTGCAAATCCTGACCGACGGCGGAAACCGTCTCAGCCAGGATCTCATCAAGCCGTCACAGCACGACAAAGGATCCCTCATATCGGCGGTCATCAATCAGCGTTTCTCGCGTTCCAGCGTGAACCTCGCCGTTGGGCAACTCGACTTCAAGAATACCACGTGCCCCTATTTCCTCGGTACGTGCCTTCCGTCGCCGTTTTTCCGTCCCAATTTCGACCAGGGCTATCTCAGCCCCTCGCCAGGAGTCGCGGGTGGCGATCGCATTCCTGACGCGGGTTGTTACAACTGTTCTTACGGCGGCGAAACGTTTACGACGCGCAGCATTCGCGGCGACATACAGTCGCAGGTTACCGATCACAACTACA
Organism: Gemmatimonadaceae bacterium; assembly: GCA_040004455.1. GTDB lineage: Bacteria > Gemmatimonadota > Gemmatimonadetes > Gemmatimonadales > Gemmatimonadaceae > Gemmatimonas. Next base: position 3,548 of record JBDUAX010000336.1, on the reverse strand, counting down.
TGCAAATCGGTGGCTCTTTCATTCAGCACGACATTCGCTTCCGTCAAATCGACGCGTTCGGACAGAATTCAGGCATTCAGCCGCTCACGACACAAGTCTATCGCGCAAAACCAATTGAAGCCGGCGCATACGCTCAAAGCACAATCGAATATGACTTCATCAAGGTTACGCTTGGTGGGCGCTTCGACTACGGCGTTGCCAAGGGTTCAAGCTTTACCGATCCATTCAATCCAGATAATGGCACCGACGCACGCAATGTTTGCGAAGGCACAGTCGTTAAGGGGCAGAAGCTTGTAAACGCTTCGGGACAACCTTACGGCTTATCTGGTTGCACGGGCTCAGCGGTTGACAAGGTTACGCAGCGTCCGGTGTTGCTCGACTCAGCAGCAGCAATTGCGCAACTCGATGACTTCACGGAAGCCAAGGCTCGTTCGTCATTCAGTCCGCGCATTTCAGTGAACTTCCCGCTTACTGAAGGGTCAGGGGTGTTCTTGAACGCCGGCCGCTACACCAAGGTTCCGAACTACGGCGACTCGTATCGCAATACCGGTGTCGGCACAATTGCCGGTACGGCAGACGGATACTGCGCCGCGACCAAGCGTAAACCAGGCACTAACGAATGCGTTCCGGATTTGTCGACCAACAATCCAACGTGGATCGGCAACACCAGTCTCTTGCTTGAAGAAGCCAAAGCATACGAAGTCGGTTATCAGACTGAGTTCGGTGGCGGTCTCTACGCGTTGCAGGTTGCGGTCTATAATCGTTCTGAAACCGGCCTTTCTGGCATTCGCCAGAGTCGCTCAACGCAGGATCTCGGGTCGACTTACGACGGATCGTTGCCAACGTATACGGTCATCGTGAACGGCGATTTCCAGACGTCGCGCGGAATGGAAATTCAGCTGCGTCGCCGGCTTCAGAATCGTTGGGGCTACGACATCAATTACAGTTTGTCGCACGCGACAACAAACGCGGCCTCGCCAGATCGCACAAACGAAATTCAGCGTGATGAATCGAATCGTTTGCAGATCTACGAAAGCCTCGACAGCCAGGACGTTCCGAACAATCTGAACGTTTCGTTGTTCACGGCCATTGTGAACGACATCCCGACATTGCCACTGAACGCCGGGCGCTTCCTTCGGAATGTGCGCGTCACCGCGACCTACCAGTACCGCACGGGCGATCCGTACACACCTGTACGCGCCACGACTCTTGGAAACGTCGGCACCACGGCCAACGCAGCCGAAGTCAATTCAGGTCGTCAGCCAAACGTCCAGACGATTGCACTGCAAATCAACAAATCGTTCCGGTTGGCGAATGTTGCCTATCGCGGGTTCCTGAACGTGAACAATCTTCTCGATCGCAAAAACTGCACCCAGGTTTTCGCGAATAACGGCACCTGCGATTCCGGATTGCGTGACTTCAACAATCGCCGCATCGGTAACACGGGCGACGGCAACACTTCGACATCTTTCGATCAACCTGAATACATCGGTGCTCGCCGCAGCATTTCCACGGGCATCACTGTCACTTTCTAAGCTCAGGCAGACGACCACTACATGACTTACGAACTGAATACGTATGGTGCTGCACAGCCGACTCGCATTGCGAGTCGGCTCAGGCACCTCGCCTGGACGATCGCTGCGATGTTTCCGTTGGCAACGGCGGCGACCGTCGTTCATGCCCAGCGTATCGATCCCGTTGTTGTAACAACTCTCGACAGCATGCGAGCCGATGGAACCGTGAAAAAGGTTCCGATTGCGCCCCGCAGTTCATTCAACCTGTTCGCGGCCGAAGATCTGGCTGGTGGTACTCCGCGAAGCACCGGTAACGTTATCGGTGGCATGGTGAATGAAGGCGGCCCTGGTTCCGTCAATCAGGGTGCCGCGCTTATACAGAACCACATTGCCGGTGGCGCGGGAGGCATCGGCACATTCTATCAGTGGTTCGAAATGGGCTTCGTGGCCGGTGCACCACCGTCTGAATTCCGTAAAATTCGTGCCATCTATCCTGGCATTAATGCCATGTCTGGCTCGCAGGGCTACACGGCACACTATTGGCAAGTATTGGCTGCTCCGATCACCAAGCGTATCGGTTCGGCCGACGGTCAAATCGGCAAGGCGTTCGCTGGCGTTACTGCCACGGCCGACGCCACTTGCCGCAGCGACAACCGCTTTGTCGGAACAGGTTTTTCGCTGCTCGCCATGAAGGATTGCCCCGACACATGGGCGTCAACTGGCTTCGGCGGCAAACTGATCATTCCCGATTCAGTTTGGCTGAACACCTACAATGCGCAGGGCGCGAATTTCAAATGGGATGACTGGCGCATTCCGCGCGCTCAACTCGATCTGAATTCGTTTGTTGGAACGAGCAGCACGTACGGCATCATGTCCGATTACTTCCGGGAACAGAAGCTGAAGTATGGTTCGATTGTGCCAGGCGGAGCCGGCGCTCCTCAGGATCGCGGCTACCCACTTGGCCTCGAAATGCGCGCCGATCTGTTCCAGTTCGGTGCACCAGCTGCACGTAACACGCAGTTCTATTCACTAACCATGGTGAATAAGAGTGCTGATGTGTACGGCACTGGCATCGACTACGACTCGTTGTATTTCGGCCTTGGCCCGGGCATCCTCATGACAGGCGGCGGCGGGCAGCTGTCGGCGGTGTACTTCGATTTCAGCATCGGGACAACGTTTTTCGTAAAAACCAACACCAGCGGAAAATGCTCAGGCACATTCCCGAAGGCATACACGGGTGCAGGGTTCGGACCGAACTGCGATAACACCAACGCATTCAGTGCCGGCGTTTTTGCAATCACGTGGCTTAAGTCTCCGTTGGGCGATTTGCGCAACAAGTTGTTCACCGATGGAACCAGCAAGTATTTCAATCCAAACCACCCGCTCGCGGGTGACACGATCACGTTCAATCATTTCAAGGCCAATTCGTTCGGCCAAACCAGCCAGAATATCGCGCGCAGTTCGCGCTCGGCGTTCGGAATGCTCGCGTCGAAGGAAGACGACTATCTCGATGGTCGTACGCCGTCAGATTTCACGCTGACTAATTTCGTAACGCTGTTTCAGCCGGAAGATTGGAGCGGTTCATATCCAGCCGTTGCGAAGTTCAACAAATTTGTACCAGGTGCGCAGACCAATCCGGCCACGGGCCTGGCGTACGGCAAGTGGGACTACAATCACGACGGCGTTCAGGACACCATTTTCGTTCCTGGCTGCGGACGGAACGGCTGCGCTGGATTGTACTCAGACTCATCGGCAGGCGGTTTCCCGAACAGAGCTGGCAACATTCTGAATACAACGTCGGCCGGCCCGTTCAAGCTCAAGGCGAACGACACCACGCAGTTCCTGTGGGCATTTACGTGGGGTGCAGACTCCATCACGATGCGCAACAACATGGCAGGAATGCTCAAGACCTACGCTCAGAATTACGCTGGCCCAGAGCCATTCATATTCCCGTCGGTTGCGGTTGGAAAGACCTACACCGTACAGTCCGCTTCACTGCTCGATTCCACGACCTTTGGCGCAGCAAACGGAACG
>JBDUAX010000335.1:0-5140 GCA_040004455.1 Gemmatimonadaceae bacterium | reverse complement strand
GATGGTCGTTCACCATCGTGTACGGTTGAAACACGTAGCTGCGAATTTGACTGCCGAAGGAAACGTCCGTTTTGTTCGCATCCATCGCGGCCTTCACCGCGGCCAGCTTGTCTTCCTCAAGCTTGTACAACTTGTTCTTGAGTTGCTTCATCGCCGTCGCCTTGTTCTTGAACTGCGAGCGCTCCTGTTGACACGCCACCACAATTCCCGTGGGCAAGTGCGTAATGCGAACCGCCGAACTGGTTTTGTTGACGTGCTGACCACCTGCTCCCGATGCACGAAAGACATCTACGCGCAAGTCTTCGTCGCGAATTTCGATGTTGATTTCTTCGTTGACCACCGGATACACAAACACCGATGCAAAGCTGGTGTGCCGCCTCGCCTGCGCGTCGAAGGGCGAAATGCGAACCAGACGATGTACTCCTGACTCGGGGCGCAGGAATCCGTAGGCCGAATTGCCCCTGATTTCCAGAACCGCGCCTTTGATACCCGCTTCTTCCCCTTCACTCACGTCGAGCACTTCCATCTCGAAGCCTTTGCGCTCGGCCCATCGCATGTACATGCGCATCAGCATCTGCGCCCAATCCTGCGCCTCGGTACCACCGGCGCCGGCGGAGATTTCCAATTGAGCGTCACGGAAGTCATCTCGGCCGCGCAGCAACGAACGCAACTCAAATGCGTCGACGTCGTCGTTGATGCGCTCAACTTCTGCATCAAGGTCGCGGAGCATTTCGTCGTCGGGTTCGAGCGCCAACAAGTCCACCAGTTCGCGCACTGAGCTAACGCGCGCCGAGAGTGAATCGTACGGCTCAATCCACCCCTTCAACATCTTCACCTGTTGTACCATTTCACGCGCACGTTCCTGGTTGTTCCAGAACGCCGCTTCAGACATTTCGTGATCAAACGAAGTCAGTGTGTTGCGTTTTCCTTCAACGTCAAAGATACCTCCGCATCTCGTCCAGTCGCTCGGCACTGCGATCGATCAATTTGGTGCGCTCGCTTTCCTGCATCACAACCTCCAGACGCAACTCGGGCCGCCTAACACATCAACAGGCGGCCCAAATGGTTAATCACGATTACTCGGCAAGACTGAAAGTTAGCCGGTTTACTGCGCGCGTTCTAGCCCAAATGACCGCTCAAAAAAGCTTGCGGCCACCGCCGAGGATTTCGTTCAATGCTTCTTGAAAATGCGGTGATGATTCAGCGAGTTCGCGGCCAACCTGATCAACAAATTCTTCGTAACTCTTCTTGATTTCTTCACGAAAAAGCTGCCGAAGTGTGCCGTTCGCGATGCCTTCGTCTCGCTTCTGTGGATGATACGCGACGAGATCTGAAACGAGCGCGCGTGCAAGGCGACGCGCGCGCTGACCCGGATCGGCCTTCAGGAACGGATTGATCGGACGGCGCGGCGTTTCGGAAGCCACTGTGCCGGCGGCTCGCGCTGGCGTTGGTGCGCTCGTGCCAATGGGTGCCGGCGGCGCTTGCGTGGCGGTGGCGCCGCCCGCAGTGCGCACAAAGGAAGTCGGCGCGCTCGGCGTCATTGGCGCAGGGGGTACCGGTCGCGCAACACTGGGTGTCGGAACGCGTGCAGCCACTGCTGCAATCGCAGGCCCCGAAGGGCGAGCTGGTCGCGGAGCCGACATTGGCGGCGGCGCGACGGGCGCAGATGGCTCGACCGGTGTCGTGAACGCTGATTGCACGACTCCTGCGGATGCCGGTGTCACCATTACGGGAAGCGTTCCGCCCGTTATCGCAATGACGCCGCCACAAACCGAACAGCGTGCGCGAACGCCGCTGGCCGGTACCTTCGCCGGATCGACCCGAAATACCGAACGACAATCGGGACAGGCAACGGTCATCGTGATCCCCCTCTGTTTGCTGATCGCACTGAACGTTCGCTCAATCCGGGCCTCTTATCAACTTGTTCTTTTTGCGCAACTTCATCGCGTCTGCGATCGACGGTCCAGACAGATCCCTTCAGTGTTTTTGCGTAACTCTTCATCTCGGTCGCCAGTTCGCTGATGTCAGAAGCACGAACGAATTTTCGCCGTTGATTGGTCACCACGCCTACAGACAACGTCATCAACGGCACTTTGTGAAGTTGGCCTCGCCTATCCTTACCGAAAAAATAACCGACGCGCTGATCCTGTTCGGAGTATTGCAACGACACCAGCTCATCGAACACTTCAATGATCTCGTCACACACTCTGGGCATCGCGGCAATAGGTACAACATACAGGAAATCATCTCCGCCGATATGACCGACAAACCCTTCTTCACCGCAAAGACCCTTCACCACATCGTGGAGCAGGTTTGCGAGTAACTGTATGACCTGGTTTCCCCGAAAATAGCTGTAGCGGTCATTGAATTCCTTGAAGTGATCAAGGTCCGCATAGCAGACCGCGAACTTATCACGCGATGCAATTCGACGATGCAGCTCCAAGGCAATTTCGCGCGTTCCAGGCAAGCGGGTTGAAGGATGAACATCTGTGTCCCGATCACTTCGACGCAGAAGCGCTTCCAGTCGTGTAGCTGCGTCGCGCTCATCCAAATTCCGAATCACTTCGTCGGCGCCCGCTGCAAAAGACTTGTCGAAGTGCTCGGACGCCGCGTGAACGGCCAGTGGCACCGTCGATGTGAATGAATCGAGCTTGAGTCGCGCGCAACTCTTGAGCGCCTGCTGCACCGCCTGGTCGTCACCAAAGGCATTTACAACAATGATTCTGGGCCGACTACGCAAAACGCTCGTTATCAGAGTGTCGCCATTGCTGGCAATTTGAATAACCAGTCCCGACTTTTTACACCAATGGCCCAACCACTCAGGAACCGTTTGGTCAGGGCTGAGGATCACCGCCGTGTCGCTCGTTTTCGGCCGATCCGTCATGCTTGGCTCTCGCTTCCCCGTTCGTCAGTTTTAAAAAGAACTCGCGTCGCAAAAAGAGTGCGGTTTCGCAATTATCTGACGATCAAACCCTAACTACCGGCACGATGTGACGGTGGTCACTTGACCCCGTGCCTTAACTAGGGGAACGCCCTTGGAAGGGGCAGCGATACCTTGAGCGCCGAGCCGAAATTGCCGTAGCGGGGATCCCCAATTGAGCGGGTTTCCACTTCAACACGCGCACCCAATCCAGCGCCGCCATACCGACGCAACCGGACGCTTATGTAAGCGTCCACCATGCTTACCAAGTGGTTGGCGGCAATCAGGCCAATGTTGGAGACATATCGCTGCCTGCTGGCGTTGGCATCTTTGATGAACTGCTTGTACGAGTCCTTTTCGAGCTGGTGGTCTATCCAGCTCCAGCGATAGCTGCCCGACACGGCCCGCGCCTGATAGAACGCGAGCGCCTGCTGGTACTGTGGGGAATTTTCGGCGGGAACGACGTTCGGATCGGCCCAGTACGTTTCGCGCGCCTGCAGCCACCGTTGTCCATTGTAGGTGGATTCGTCGGTTTCCGGAGTGAACTTGCCACCGATTCCCAAATCGAAGTACCCACTGGCGTCCTTGTCTTCGAGCGTTTCGTAGTAGTCCCAGTTACCGGGAGGACGGGTGGCCCCAAAGTTTGCCCTCGCCACGTCAGCCGCAAGCTGGCGAAAATCGGAACGGCCCCGGTTGATGTCCTTCCTGGCGTTGATGGCCTGTAGCCAGAGGAATACTTCGGCGGCGAGATATCCGACCGCTCGCTGTTGCCGCATCAGTACTTGTCCAGAACCCGGCACCACGAGCGAAGCCAGCGGTGCTAGCAGTGGCGCGCGCTGATTCTTCTTTTCGTCAGTGGTGCCGAACCGAAATTGTGACGGTTTGGAGGTCAAGCCCAATCCTCGCTCCACGTGAAACACGATTGGCGGGGTAGGACGCAATTGACCCAACAACGGCGCTGCACTGAAGAACGAAAGCAACCCTGCTCGAAGTACTTTACCGATCATCGATCAGAACAGAACGCGCAACGAGACATATGTGGGAGATGTACCCAATTGGGACGTTGAATCAAAGCGTCGTGCGAAGTCGAGGCCAAAGCTGCCTTTTGTGAAGCCAAATCCTATTGAGAATCCGTTTTGGTTGTCATTGTCACCCGCTGCGGTCTTGTAACCGACCCGAAGCGCGTAGTCGTGACTGTAAGTGAGTGAAGCGCCCAATCGTAGTCCCGGGCCCGAGTACGCCGGTGATGAAAACACATCTGCGGAAACGTCGAATGCGGTGTCATTACTGTCCAACACCGCAATTGGAATTTGAACTCGCGCCCCAACTTGAATCAGCCGCGGTAATGGATCCGCCTGTTCAGCGTCCTTCACCTGAAACGGCTGCCCGAGGTTTCGGGCACTCGCACCGATCGTAATCGGAAGTCGCCAGGAAAGCACATATTGAGCCCCGATATCGATTGCATTTGTACTAGGAGTCGGAAGTGCGCAAACTGAGCAAGCGACTTTGTATACCACCACCTTCCCGGTCAGCCCCACACTGAGACGTTTGCCAATTGGCGTCGCATATGACGCCATGAAAACAAAATTTCTGTTCGACGCATTCCCGAGAAACGTACCGACGCTGTCGGTCACTGCTTGATCACCGCCGCCGTCAAAGATATCTACACCAGCGGTGAGCGTACCGAGACGCTTCGATGGATAGGCAAACACCAGGAGATCGCTGTTTCCTGCAAAAGTTTGAGAATGATGAATTGCGACTTCGCGCTTCTGCAGCCGTGCCAGAGCCGCGGGGTTCCACCACAGAGCTTCCGTGCCGAGCGACGTATCTGCCACAACCGCTTCACCCAATGCGACCGTGCGAGCGCCGAGTGGCAACAGCAAGAAGAGCGCGCCGGGATTCACATTTTGTGCATTCATTGACGGCGCGGCCAAGAGGCCAACCCCGAATGTGAAAAGGCATGGAAATCGCTGTTTTAGAGACAGCGCTATCGCACAGCGAAATTTCACGCTGAATCTGAAGAGTCGCCGTAACCGAGTCGCTCAATCGACTGGCGATTTCTTCGCCAATGCGGGAGGACCTTTACCCACAGATCGAGATAGACCGACTCACCAAGGAATCGTTCGATCTTTCCGCGGGCCACTCTTCCAAGCTGCTTGATCTGATGTCCGCCAGTTCCGATCACGATTTTCTTTTGACTATCTCGCTCAACGTGAATGA
>JBDUAX010000710.1:0-1552 GCA_040004455.1 Gemmatimonadaceae bacterium | reverse complement strand
CAAAAACAAAGCGCGCATCGTCGATGCACGCTTTGGCCTGCGCAATCACTCTGACTGGTGCAACCGACTCAATCAGCGCGTGTTGTTGAATGATCTGAACCGGCGTCGATGCGCGGATCGTTCGGAAAGTGGCGGCCGCCGCGGTCCTTTCTCCGTTCGCCGTCGCGCACGGACAAACGATCAACAACGGTGCTCACGTCGGGGACGCCTCGAGCCAGGGTCACAGCATGGCCAATTTCCCACGACGACTGCACCCAGCCAGTCAGTTCGATAACGCCGGTGCCAATGGCCCCGATATCGATCGCGCGTTCGGCCAGCACGGGGTCGTTGTGGAAGGCTTCCAGCACGCGTTCTTCGAGCGTCGTGTCGTCGGGAATTTCTCGCTCACTGGTGTAGCCCTCGCTGGCGACCGAGACGTGCGCGTCGTCGATTTCGTCGCCGCGTCCATTGTCGCGATTGTCATCTTCGTAATCGTCTTCGAGGTCGTTGTGCGCAAACGTGACGTTCGACCGTTCCATCGTTTGATCCAGGTGGTGGTCCCTCTTCTTCTTCTTACGTCCTTCATTCGGATTGAGCAGTCCGCCCAGCCCTCCTGTGCGTTCGGCCAATACCGCGCCGATTGCCAGGCCGGCCAACGCACCAACCGCCACCATTAGAACTGATGATGCCTGTGCTCTTCGGCGAGTACGCATGCGCAGTGGGGACATGGGAATTGGGGTGATGAACCGGAGGTGTTGCAAAATGCGTTACAGGGCGCGCTGTAAGGTGGCGCGGGTATCAGCCCAACGATAGCTTCTGAAAACACGCGCGGCGAGGTGTTGGGTGACAATACCCACTGCCCACCGCGCGCGATCCATTTCGCCCTCAATAATCCGTTTCGCATGTCAGCTGGCCCCAATTCAGGATTGCCGAGTTCTCCAGCCAATCTCATCTTGACGCTTCCCGACGGATCGACGCGGGAAGTGCCCTTTGGTACGCTACCCAGCGAAGTCGTCGGAACTATTGGAGCGCGGCTCCTTCAGGCGGCAATCGCGGTGGCCGTTGACGGCGAAGTGCAGGACCTGATGACGCCGCTTCGCAAGTCGGGCGCATTTGTGGTCATTACCGAAAAAGACCCGCGCGCGCTGGCGGTTATGCGACATTCAGCCGCCCACGCTCTGGCTACGGCCGTTCGTCGGTTGCGCGCCGATGCCAAAATCGGATTCGGTCCGGCCATCGACGATGGCTTCTATTACGACTTCGAGGTGCCGACACCCTTCACTCCCGAAGATCTCGAAGCATTCGAGGTGGAGATGAAGAAAGTGTGTGCGGAAAAATTTCCGTTTGTGCGCGCCGAAGTCAGCCAGGGAGAAGCAAAGAAACGTTTCGTTGATGATCCGCTCAAGCTTGAACGCCTCGAGGATTTCAAAGATCCCAGCGAAATCATCTCGACGTACACGGACGGGCCGTTCATCGACTTGTGTCGCGGTCCGCACGTGCAGGACACGGGCTACATCAAGCATTTCAAACTGCTTTCCGCCGCAGGCGCATATTGGCGTGGCGATGAAAAGCG
>JBDUAX010000036.1:0-17454 GCA_040004455.1 Gemmatimonadaceae bacterium | reverse complement strand
GCGCCAGCACAGCCTCGTGCGCACGCATTGCTGCGGCCTTGAGCAACTCCATGAATTTGTCTGAATCAGTTTCGGCACTGTAGTACACGGCCACACTGTTGTCGACGTATTGCATGACCGCTTCAACTGCCGTTGCACTCGCATCGCCACCACCAACGCCGCCGCCAACACCATCAGCAACCATGGCGAGATAAGCCAGCCGCTGTTCCTCGGCGGGAATGTGTTTTCTGATGTCGACGTTCGTGCCAACAACGGCGACACGTTTGTGAATTGTCGCCATCAAATAGCGATCCTGATTTTCCGTGCGAACATTTCCTACGTGCGAAAGGCCGAAGACATCCGCCTCGTCGTCGCGCGGCTTGCGAGAGATTACTGGAACGTCGTTCATGTGATCAGTATCCTTTGCATTGTGTAACCCGGGAAATTCGGACGAGTTGTCACCAACTTACGCTGCGCCATGTAACCTTGCCATTCGCGTGAACAATTGGCTGTGACAGCTTCCGTAGTTCAGGTTCGGAGATACCTTCACCCGCGTATCTCCAAAGGCTTCGCATCGCCCGAGCCGCTCTTAGTTCGTCGCTACCTCCCCCATTCGGTACCAGACATGCGTCGTACTTCACTGTTACTCATGTTCACGTTCACCGTGATTCGGGTGGCATCGGCACAACCTGTGCGCCCCGACACGGCTGACCCTTATCGTTGGCTGGAAGATGTGAATAGCACGCGCTCCATGACCTGGGTCAAGGCGGAAAACGCTAAAACAACGAACGTACTCGAGAAGGACGCGCGTTTCGCCGGGTTTTACAAGAGTGCCCTGACAATGGCACAGGCGAAAGACCGCATTGCCAATGCAAACTTCATTGGCGGCAAACTCTACAACTTCTGGCAGGACTCCGCGCACGTGCGCGGCATTTGGCGGAGTACGACGCTCGCGAGTTATCGTACAGCGACGCCACAGTGGACGACAGTGCTTGATCTTGACGCGCTTGCCAGGCGCGAGAATGCGAACTGGGTTTGGAAGGGCGCGGACTGCGTAATGCCGGCTGAGCAGCGATGCCTTTTGCATCTATCCGATGGAGGAGAGGATGCCGTAACCGTTCGCGAATACGATCTCACCACCAGTGCGTTCGTGCCCAACGGATTCACGCTTCCGAAAAGCAAACAAAACGTGGCGTGGATGGGACAGGACACGTTGTTAGTAGCGCGCGAATGGACCGCGGGCGATATGACTGCATCGGGTTATGCCTACATCGTAAAGCGATTGACGCGAGGGCAACCCTTGGCAAATGCGGTGGAGATTTTTCGCGGTACAAAGAGTGATGTAAGCGCGGGGCCTTTCACATTGGATGACGCAGCCGGGAATCGCGTAAGCCTGATCAGGCGCGGTGTCAGTTTCTTCGAAAACCAATACTACATCATTCGTGCAAAAGACGTCGCGCGGCTCGACATACCACTGAAAGTCAATGTCGTCACAATGCTCGACGGTCAACTCGTCGCACAGTTGTCTGAACCGTGGAAAGTCGGTGCGAATACAATCAAAAGCGGCGGGTTGGCGTCGTTTGCGATGACCACGGCAATGAAGTCGCCGAATGCGTTGGCGCCTGTTGCGATCGTCGAGCCAGGCCCGCGTGAATCCGTGGCAGGTGCCTCCGCAACAAAGAATCATTTGTTGGTGGAAATGACCGACAACGTCAAAGGTCGCGTCTATTCGTTCACGCGAAGCGCCAACGGCAGTTGGACGAAGAAAGCGGTTATGCTTCCCGATAACGCCACAACCGGAATTGCGAGCGTCGACACGCACAGCGATCAAGCCTTTATCGGCGTAACGGGATTCTTGACGCCAAGTAGCGTTTGGTTGGCTAACGCAGCGGAAGCCACCGCGACGACGATTAAGTCGATGCCCGCGCGCTTCGATGCATCGGGAAGCGTCGTTGAGCAATTCGAAGCGACGTCGAAAGACGGCACGAAAATTCCGTACTTCATTGTGCATCCAAAAACGATGAAGCTCGACGGATCGAATCCAACAATACTCGGCGCGTACGGCGGGTTCGAAGTCTCGTCAACACCGTACTACGACGAGGACAATGGCAAATTGTGGCTCGAGCACGGGGGCGTTTCAGTTACGGCCAACATTCGCGGTGGCGGCGAATTCGGTCCAGTGTGGCACGAAGCAGGACTCAAAACCAAACGACAAGTGATTTACGACGATTTCGCGGCCGTTGCGCAGGACCTTATCGCTCGCAAAATCACGAGTCCGCGACGCCTCGGCATTGTCGGTGGGTCAAACGGCGGATTATTGATGGGCGTGGAATTGAACCAGCATCCGGAACTGTGGAACGCCGTGCAAATCGCGGTGCCGTTGTTGGACATGCTGCGGTTCGAACAAATCGCGGCCGGTGCGTCGTGGGTTGGTGAATACGGCAGCGTGTCGATTCCGGCCGAGCGCGCGTTTCTCGCAAGCATTTCACCGTACAACAACATCAAAAAAGGCGCGAAGTATCCGACTCCGTTCATCTGGACCACCACGAAGGATGATCGCGTAGGCCCGCAGCACGCACGCAAGTTCGCCGCGCGCATGGCCGAATACGGAATGCCATACCTATTTTACGAAGTGATTGAAGGCGGACACGGCGCGGGCGCAAACGCGCTGCAGCAGGCGCACACATCGGCACTCGGCTACACTTACTTTGCTCGTCAGTTGATGGATGCCGCGGTACCACTCAAGCAATGATTGACCACACTATGATCGCAACGCAATTCACTTTTCATTCTAGAAACCCTCGCATGCAAAAACAATTCGCACGGTTCGCGCTCGCCGCGTCACTCGCGACGATGGCACCAATTTCCGCTTTCGCACAAACGGCGGCGGTGGTCACTCTCACGCGACTTGATTGCGGAACAGGTGCTCCGCCGTCAGATGTAGGCCGTTTCTCCGACACTTATGCAATGAATGGCATGAAAGTGCAGTTGGCCTTTAGCTGCTACCTCATTCGTCACGGCGACGATTACATGGTATGGGATACCGGCAACCCTTCGGGTACTACAGCAACAGCACCGAAAACCAGCTTGGTCGATTTGCTCGCGCAACTGAAGGTGACGCTCGCACAAGTCAAATACGTCGGCATCAGTCACTATCACGGCGATCATGTTGGGCAAGTGAGTTCGTTTCCAACATCGACGTTACTGATCGGCAAGGGCGATTGGGATGCACTCGTTGACGCGAAAGCTGGCGGGCCGGCCAACCCTGCACCGTTTGCAAAATGGATTTCCGGTGGCGGCAAAGTCGAACCGCAGGCCGCCGACAAAGATGTCTTTGGTGATGGCTCCGTTATCATGTTGAGCATGCCGGGACATACTCCCGGTCATCACAGTCTGCTGGTGAATCTGAAAGAAATGGGACCAGTACTTATCACCGGCGACCTCACACACTTCCGCGAAAATTACGAAGGCAACGGAGTGCCCACCTTCAACACTGATCGCGCGGCATCGCTCGCGTCAATCGATCGTTTCAAGAAGATTGCTGCGAATCTCAAAGCGACCGTCATCATTCAGCATGATGCACGCGATGTGAGCAAATTGCCGGCGTTTCCGGCGGCGGCCAAGTAACTCGCGCGCGTGAAACCACTCGAACGGCTCGGCGAAACACGTACACCAAACGGTACCAGCATCACGCTCTTTCGTCACGATGGCGACTATCTGATCAAGGCCGACGGCGTGGAACTCATGTCCACCCGTCGTCATCTGTCGGAAGATCGACTCGCTCAAGTTGCCTGCGCGCCGCTCAATAACAAGCCGAATGCGCGCGTGTTGATTGGCGGGCTGGGATTGGGTTTTACATTGCGTGCGGCACTCCATGAACTCCGCGACGACGCGCAAGTTGTTGTCGCGGAGTTTCTGGCCGACGTGATTTCGTGGAACGCCAATCCGGACTACAATCTGTCGGCCCAGGCCATGCGCGACGCGCGCGTAACAATTGTGCACGACGATGTTGTGAACGTATTGCATAACAATCCGGACGGCTTCGACGCTATTATGCTCGACACTGACAATGGCCCCGACGGAATGCTGATGTCGGAAAACGCGCGTCTTTATGCGATGCGCGGTATTGCTGCGACGACGGCCGCGCTACGCGTTGGCGGCATTATTGCGTATTGGTCAGTCGGCGACGACGCAAAATTCGTTGACATGCTGCATCGATCAAAATTGTCAGTGAAAACTTTGCGCGTTCGTGCCCACGACACCGCCGGACCGATGCACACGATTTACGTCGTCACCAAAAAGACGTAAAGCGTATGCATCGGGCTGTTTGACTACCGAAACGGCCCTTCAATTTGTCCGCGCAGTTCACCATTCGGGTTCGTCGCCGTAGTCACATTGACGTACACCTGGTTGCCACGCATCAACGCGGCCAACGAATCAATGGAAATTGCAGGACGTCCATTTTGTGACTGAATGTCTGCAGCCGTGAGGAAGTGGTTCAGTATTCCCCACGCTTGCGCCTGATTAGTGACGGCCAGATCAACAAGCACATCACCGGTTTGCTCGAACGACGCAGGGCCACGAATTTGTACATGGGTCGCTGGCGCCGAGAGCTGCGTCCATGTCACCAGATAGTTGATTCGTGCATCGTTCAAACGAAAATACGAAACACCTTCACCCACCGTTGGCACTGTTGTCGGCCGCTGATTGTCGCCGAGCATGAGTGAAGCGAAGTCGAATGTGGGGGGAGCGAACACCGAAATATCAGTAAAGCCTGTAATAGTGACGCCGTCACTTGTTGCGGTGGCCGCTATTCTGATTGATGGAGTCGCAATGAGCGCCGTCACGAGTCCGGTCGGTGATACGATAATCTTGCCAGGCAGGGGCGTTGTGTACGTGAAGTTCGTGATGCTCGGAATTTCCTTGCCAAGTAAATCGCGGGCCGACGCTCTGATTTGAACGGTGCTTCCGGGTCCAACCACTGGTACATCGCTTACAACCAAAACAGATGTCATCAGACGATGCACGGTGATGGTGACCGTCTGTTGCACGCCGGCGCTCGACGCGGTAATTGTGGTCGTACCATCATTGACAGCGGTGATTGTGCCGACCGCGCTGCTTCCTGTCACCGTCGCAACAGCTGGAGCACTCGACGACCACGCAACCGTCGGCGTGTTCACGTAGTCACCATTCGCATCGATAACAACCGCCACGGCGCTCCGTGATTCGCCACTTGACACCATTGGCAATTGACTCGGCAGCGTAATTAGAACTTGCGCGGTACCCTGAGTCGGTATCGGCGAGTACGGACTGTCAGACGAATAACTACCACAGGCCGACGCCGTCGTCAGCGTCGCTATCAGAAGAGCCTTTATGAAACGCATGAAACCCCAGTAAGAACGGTTTGGAACGGCAAAATTACAGGCGCATAGTGCAAAGCGAACGTCGCCCCAATGTCGCCATCAGACTTCGCCAATAGGGACGGTCCGCCATTGTCGTGCCGTTGTCCCTTGCTGACGATGGAATGACGCCGTTTATTCCCGAAAGAGTCTCTCGCGACCCGGCGACATCTTTATCCGCAGACTTCCATGCCAGGCAAGAAAATCAAAACCGAAACGCACGAACACTATCACAAAGATGGTAGTATCTGGGCCCGTGGCGAATTGCAGAATGGTGTGATGACTGGTTACTGGGAGTGGTATCGCAAAGACGGCTCGCGCATGCGCTCCGGTAGTTTTGAAGCGGGACAGCAAACAGGTGAATGGACGACCTACGCGAGTGACGGCCACGTGGTGAAGGTGACCATCATGAAGCCGAAAACTTCGCCAGCAACTCTTTGAGCATCTTCCCTTCCTCTCCTTCTTTCGTGAACACGTTCCAATGTGGAACCGAAATTTTGTAACTGGGTGACGCCTCCGCTTCGCGCAGCGCGTCGAGCGCCATGATGGCGCGCGCGTCCTCACGCTGAGTTTTCAACCAATCGACAAGCTTCTTCACGGTGCGGCGGCGATCACCTTTGCTGCGAGTGCAGCCAAGCAGTAGCAGCGCAAGCAATGCAGCTGCTGAGCGACCAATATCGTTGCCGTAACTGCCATCCGCATTTTGCGTGCGTGCCAGTATGCCGGAGTAATCGACAGATTCGTTGCTTCGTAAACTCTCGGTGTTTGCTGATTTCGGTGACGGATGTCTGCTTGGCGTCATCCCGAGTTTCTTGCCAAACGAGAATATCTTTTCGGCCGCATCGCGAATGGATGACCCAAGCTGCATTGCGGAATTTGGCGCCCCGGCCGCCGGCATCGAAATTGATTGCGAATCGTCGATTTCCGAATTTGGAAACGGTCTTGCGGACGACGCATACCGAGCGGCCTGCATGGGCGCCGGCGACGGCATCATCCGCATGTGCATGGGCATCACTGGAAGCGCCTCTTCCCACTGCTGCGGCACTTCAACCGGCTGCACAACGTGACGCCGATCGCCGTGTGTGCGCACACTTCGATCCACGCACACGAACGACGTAAATTTCGACGCAATGTGATGCGCCAGAGCAATGCGCACGATTTCCGGTTTGATGGCCTCTTCCTCAAACGGGCGAAGCATCAGGCGTTCTTCAAGCCATGACACGCGTTCACGCGCCCAAAGCGCACCAAGGGAAAACTCAATGTGCTCAGGAACAATTGACGCACTGAATTCCCCGGTTGGCGACATGGCGCTGATGTTCAGAACAGCAGGTGCACCTTCAACAAGCATCATGGCCGGCCGACCAGTGAATACAGTTTGTCCATCGGGGCGCGCGGCGCCACTCACCTGCACATCAGACAACAATGGCGAACCAAAGCGCGTTTCGAGTTTCGCTACAATCGCCTCGATGTCGTCGCTGGGCGTACACAGTTCGCATGCTCCGCCGCCAGCTTTTGCCAGCAGCTTGAGCAGCGATTCGTTCACGGCCGTGTCTATGCCCAGAGTAAACAACACCGCGTTACCGCGCCGATTGGCGACCGCAGGTAATAGCCGACTTTCGTCGTTTGATTGACCATCGGTTATGAACAACACCGTGCGCAATCGTCCGCTCGGCGTGTCCCCCGCAAGACTCTCCTGAATAGCCGCGAGCATTTCCGTTCCACCACGCGAATGGAGACTCGCAATCCATGCGTCGGCCTCGTGCACATTCTGATCGTTGTAGTCCACAAAATTTGCCTTGAAATGCTCAACGCGATCATCGAACGCCAGCAATTTGAAACGATCATCGCGCTGTAAGCCGTGCAGCGCACCAATGAGTGCAACTTTCGCCGCATCAAGTTTCACCCCCTGCATCGATCCGGAAATGTCCACCACAAACACCGCATCGCGCGGAAGTGCGCGCGTGTTGACGGTTGAAGGAGGTTCAACAATCGCCACCGTGTATGTGCCATCTGTGTACGCGCGACTTGACGTCGCCGACGAGTCAGCCGTTGAGAATTCGAGAATGAAGTCGCGATTGAGCGTTGTGACGGCCGATGGCGCAACTCGCACGTGTCCCGAATCGAGTGACAACTTCACCGCATGCAAACTGCTTTCCAGGCTACGCACTGGCCCCGCAATCTCCACTTCGAGATCGAGAATGGTGCCGCCCGCCAACCGAATCGGTGGGGTAAGGCGAGAGGCATTCGGTACTGCGTCCGTGTCGGGACTCGTGCCAAATCCGCTGTGATTCCATTCGACACCGGGGGTGTAGCGCGGTGCAATCGTAGTTGGGAACTGCCACCGAAAACGCGCGTCAACAACGGGAAGCAGTTCGACTATCGTAAGTTGAACCGTGACATCACTCCTGGGTGGTAAACCTGCGAGCGAAAGTGTGTGTACTCCGCGCTGTTCTGTTTCAACCAGTGCAGTGCGCATGCCGATCGCACGCGCTGCTTGAAACGTTGCGTGTGCGTCTTCGCGCGTCTGACATTCGCCACGCACCACGATGTCACCGGCGCGAAGTTCAAGTGCAGTAATTGCGCCCTCACCAGGCAGCGGGAAAATCCACGTGACGTCAAGCGTTTCGTCAAAAAGATTTGCAAATGTCTGTTCAATGACGGTGCGTGCGCACGGACCCGCAATGGACGTTCGCACTCTCACTCTTTGCAGTGGAAATGCGCGCCCATCCGCGCTGCGCAGGCCGCCCAGACCGTGAGCAATTGTCTGGCCGACCAATTCTGTGTTGGGGGAAAGTTGGTCGACGGCTTGGGCGACGGTCATGGGAAATCTCCTTGGGGTGCAGCGTGTTTTACAACTTGATATTCATGGAAAAGCGCGCGACGCAACGCGTCGATGGTGCGCGCCGAATCAGCGTGAATACGAGAATCGATCGTGACAACAACTCCTGGAGCGATTTCAACGGCGATGAACGCGGTGGGTGCGGAAGGCACGGACGCATGCGGCGCTGCAACTGACGGATGAACACGCACTTCATGAGCAACACCGGCGAGCGCGTCGTCGACTACCCCTTGCAACTCGGAATCCGTCGCGCCCGCGAGCGACGCCTGCACCTGCGCGAGACTCAGTCCCTTTGATTGAAGCGCGCGAATTGCGAGAAGCTGAAGCAAATGCCGCCGGCCGTATTTGGCGGTTCGGCCATCGTAACGCTGCGGGCGGTCGAGTAGCCCGCTGGTCTGGTAAAAACGGATCGTACGGGAATCCGGCGCCGACTGAATGCGCTGGTCTGGAACCGGGAGGCGCGCTAACCACGGCTCGGCCGCCGCTGAGAGGGCGGCGAGGTCGACTTCGAGGTCAGGTGGAGCGAACGGGATGGCAAAAGACATGAGTTACTGTAATCATTGCAGTAATTACTGTCAACTAGGTGTCGAATTGAGGGTCATCCGCCACTCGCGTGTCGTGATCTGAGAATGCCGAGCCGCCGTCCATTGCTCTCCCGTATGCGCGGCCCGCTCGCGCTGGCATTGGTGTTGGCGCTCAACGTCGCGCTGGCCACTTTTGCGCGCGCCCAAACTGCCGACGTGGGTCGAGTTCGCGGCACCATTGCCGACATCGCAACCGGCATCCCGCTGCGCGCCGCCATCACCGTCACCCCTGGTGGTCGCACTACCCGCGCCGATAGTAGCGGTCGATTCCTCCTCAACGACATCTCGGCCGGCTCACTGACAATCAGCGCATCGTATTTCGGTTATCGCATTGAGCGCAGAACAGTTCAACTGAGTAACGGCGAAACAATCGACATCAATTTCACATTGACGTCGCTGCCGCACTCACTTTCAACGGTGCGCACCACTGCTACACGCAGCGCTGAAGTCGAGCAGTTTGCGGCACCTGCAGGAGTTGCAACGATCAGCATGTCGCGTCGCGAACTCTCCACGGTTCCCGCCGTTGGTGAAACGGATGTGCTGCGCGCAGTGTCGTTGCTTCCTGGTGTCGCGGCCCGAAATGACTTCTGGGCAGGCTTCAATATTCGCGGCGGCGAATCAGATCAGACACAAGTGCGTCTCGACGGGCTTCCTGTAATCAGCCCATTTCACCTTGGCGGACTATTCAGCACGTTCATTCCCGATGCGGTGCAAAATGTTGATGCGCATGTTGGCGCGCTGCCCGCGTCGTACGGTGGCCGGTTGTCGGGCGCGCTTGATGTCTCGAGTGCCGAAGAGACAAACAGTGGCGTGCATGGTGCGGTTGACGTGACCGCTGTTTCAACTTCAGCAAAAATTGGTGGTGCGGTTCGTGGTCTGGGAACACCAACACCCGGTTCGTGGAATTTCGCAGCGCGCCGAACCTACGTCGACGTACTCGCTGATTTGCTGCGAGGAAAAGGAAGTTTTCCGTACCACTTCCAGGACGCGCAGCTGCACGTTGCTACGCACGTGCGTGGTGGCGGTACGCTTAACATGACCGCGTATGCTGGTACTGATTTACTGAATCCAACGGCGCAAGACGGTACAGTGTTCGCCGACAGTGGCGCTGCGTTTCGCTTTCAATGGGGCAACCAACTCGCTGGGTTTACGTTCACGCAGCCGTTTGGGAAATCCACCGAATTCGTGCAACGCGTTTCGTATTCAGCATTCAGCACGAGTTACAACGATGAAAACAATGGCGCACAACTCTTCAACCGCATCAGCGCAATTCGATTTGCGGGGAATATCTCGCGTCGCTTTGGTGGCGTAACTCCGAAATTGACTTTGAACGCGGGCTACGAATTTTCACTATTGCGCACACGTTACAACGAGCACATATCGGCGCAGGCCGCCGACGATGCGTTCGGCACCGACATCACCATCGACGACACGCTCATCACCCAGCGCACCCACGTTGCCTCGGCATATGGTGAACTGTTATGGGCACCGAGTACACGATTCAGCGTGCGAGGTGGTTTGCGAGTTGATGATGTTTCGCACACAGCATCGACTGGGTTGTCGCCGAGGCTCGCGGTAAAGTTTCGTGCGCGCGAACGGCTATCGTTTTCATCGGCAATTGGTCGTTATTCGCAGTGGACGCACGCGGTTCGCAACGAAGATCTCCCCATTCGCATCGTCGATATCTGGTTTGTGAGCGACTCAACCGTTCCGGTTTCGACGGGCACCGAGCGCGTTGTTGGCGGTGAGTATTGGTTCAATGACAACAATCTCATTCGCCTTGACGTTTACACGAAGAAATTCCAGAATCTGATTGAACCGGCTTCAACGGTCGATCCGCGATTGCGTCCGTCGGAGTTACGGAGCTTTGGCGGCACGTCAAACGGCGTTGAATTGTTGCTCCGGCATGTAACCACTGAGAAATGGGGTGGGTGGATTGCGTACAGCTATGGAAAGAGTACTCGTGAGCAGAATGGCGAATCGTATTTCGCGGCGCATGACCGAAGACACGATTTGAACATTGTCGGCAACTATCAATGGAATGATCGTTACACGTTTGGCGCGCGATTGGGCGTGGCGTCGGGTACGCCGTACACCGGATGGGGCGGCACGTATTCACGGTGGTCGTACGACCCCATCGCGCGGCGCTGGCGAAACCCGGGCTTCTCGAGTGATGCGCGCAATGAACAAGTGCGCACGACGCGAAACGGCGAGCGCTATCCAGCTTACTCGCGTCTCGATGTCAGCGCGCATCGCGCATTTCTGTTTCGCGGCAACGAGGCCGATGCGTTCGTGAATCTTGTCAACGTATTCGACACGCAGAATGTGTTGGCGTACAGCATCGACAATGCGACGAGTCCGCCGGTACTGCGCGGATTGTCGCAGTTGCCGTTTTTGCCGTCACTTGGCGTGCGAGTGACGTTCTGATGCGACTCCGAATTGCATCGTCTGTCGCAGCATTTTCTGTCGCGCTGTTTGCCGCTGCGTGTAATGTAGCTGCGCCAACGCAGTTGTCCGCGAATCCCGGGCTCGTGGTGTTTTCGGTGCTCGATCCGACTGCCGCAGAGCAAACAATTCTGTTGATGCAAACGCGCGCGTCTGTAACCGACACAACCGCGCGCAATGTGAACATCGACGATCCAATTGTTTCAGCGGGAGAAATTCCGGTTATGAGTGCGCGCGTGGTGCTGTACGGACCAACCGGCGACTCGGCGGTTGCGGTTGAAGACCGTTTGCGCCGCACAGACAACCTGGGTGCGGGTGTGTATCGCATTTGGAGCACCGGAAATCCGGCTGCGCTTCCAACGGGTGCGTTCATGGCCGTCACGCAGGGCGGTAATTACACGCTCAAGGTGCAGTCGGTTGTTGGCAATGGCACCGGCACAACACGCGTGCCGTCCAATTCTCGCAATCTCAACGTCGCGGCGCGCACCGTGTTTCGTTCGCGCGATACCGTCATGCTGGGCGAAAGCGACGTGCAGGGATCGGGATTTATTTACGCACTTCGAAGCGCCGCCGGAACGCAAACTGAAGGCTCACCGCAATTTCGGCGCGATCTGGAACGTCGTTTGATGTTGCCGTCGGGAAACGAGTGGGCGTTTGCTTACGTGCGGGACCGATTCACAACTGGGTCGCGACACATACTGACAATTACTGCGGCCGATTCGAGTTACTTCGGGTATTTCGGGTCGGGCGCAGATCCGTTTGCGGATCGGACCGGTAGAACGACACTGAAGGGCGCATCGGGGGTGTTCGGTTCCGTGCTGTTGATTTACTCGTCGACGATTACGGTGGGGAGTCAGTAGAAACATGGAGTCCAATCTGTCTGAGCTGCCGACGGTCACGTCACCACGACATCCGGTCGCGTTTTTTGTTCTCGTGTACGCATTGAGTGCGCCGTTTTGGCTTCTGAGCACTTTCAACGCGACGAGCTGGCTCCCCGACAGTCTTCCGGTTACTGATATCGGCGCTGTGCTGACACCAACTATCGCTGCAATGATTCTGCGATATCGCGAGAGCGGTGCTGCTGGAGTGATGGCGCTCCTTCGCCGGATGTTTGACTTTCGAAGCGTCAGGCGTCGCGGATGGCTGCTGATCGCCGTAGTGTTGTTTCCGCTGTTGTACATAATCACTTATGTCGTGATGCGGATGCTGTCCATGCCAGTGCCACACGCATGGCATCCATCGCCAACACTCGGCATGGTCTTTCTGTTCTTTTTTGTCGGTGCTGCTGCCGAAGAATTGGGATACACGGCCTACGAGACCGATGCGTTGCAAAGCCGAATGGGTGCGCTCTCCGCCGCGCTTGTAATTGGCCCCATTTGGGCACTCTGGCATTTCCCATCGATGATGCAGATAGGTCAAAGTGCGCGGCTCATGGCTTGGGGATTCCTGGTCACCATTGCGTTCCGAGTGATTTCTGTTTGGCTCTACAACAACGCCAGTCGTTCAGTGTTTGCAGTGATTCTTGCACATACCGTCGGCAATACCGCGAGATCAGCTTTCCCCGGTGGTCGCGGTACCTATGAGCTTGGGTCAGGTGCCGTCGCGTATTCCGTCGTAATATTCTTTGCGGCACTGACCGTCGTATTGTGGGGTCCAAAAACGCTCTCGCAGTTTGCAGGCAGGTGCGCAATCGTTCGTCGGCGCGCATCTTCTTGAAGGCCGCGCGCACATTCCAGCCTCTCCCTCTGACCAACATGAGCACTTCCATGCAAGACGCATTCGCTCGGCGCTCCTTCATCGCCCGGCTCGCTGCAGTTGGCACTGCTCTCGCTGGCGTTGTCACCCTTCCAGCAACATCTTCTGCGCAGCAATCACGCACCGAAACCCATCCGGCCGACGCCTGGCTCGACGATCTTAAAGGTCAACACAAAAACATCTACGATTGTACCAGCGTTGAGAACGGGCCCAATGGGTGGTCGTTCGCGCGCAATTTCTACACGGCCAACACGGGCCCCATTTACCAACTCAAGGACGAAGACATTAACGCAATAGTTTGCGTTCGCCACTTGGCAACCGTGTTTGGATTCAACGATGCGATGTTCGTCAAATACAAGTTGGGAGTATCGCAAAAGGTCAATGAAAACGGTGCAGCCGCTGTGCGTAATGCAAACACCAATTTGGCAACCGATCTCGCCAAGCGCGGCGTAATCGTCGCGGTGTGTGGCATGGCAACTGCGCGCATCGCGCGCACAGTCGCCGGCGAAATGGGAATGACGGCCGCCGACGTCGAAGCCGATCTTCGCGCGAATCTCGTAACTCCCACCGCCCGCGTAGTTGCTGCAGGAGTTATCGTCACGAACCGTGCACAGGAGAAAGGCTTCACGTACACGTACGTTGGCTAGGTTCGCTACAATGGTACTGCAACTACCTGCAAGCAAATTCGCACGAACCGGTCGTTACCGACAACCATGACCTGCATCTTCTGCGAGATTCTCGGGGGACGCTCGCCAGTCAGCCTCATTTACGACGACGAAACCGTAGCTGCGTTCATGGGAATTCGGCCGAGTGCACCGGGAGAGTGCCTGGTGATTCCGAAGGCTCATATCGATCATTTCACTGATGTACCCGACGACGTTTCCGCACACATCATGATCGTGGCACAACACATTGGACGTGCGATGCGCACGATGTTCGCGCCAGAACGCGTTGGATTTCTCGTGCATGGTTACGGCGTTGCCCACGCCCATCTCGTAATCGTTCCTCAGCGCGGAACCTACCATATCACTTCTGATAGGTTCGCGCGCATCGAGCAGGACCGCATTGTGTTTGACATGAAGAACATTCCATTCGCCGACCGCGCTGAGCTTGATGCGCAGGCCGTGAGGCTCAGAGAAATGATGGAAATGATCAAATAGTCGCGACTCCGCTTCGCTTAAAGACTCCGACTACGCCGGCGACGCGACGCCAACGCAACCATGCCCAACCCGCTCAGCATCAACACCCACGTACTCGGCTCCGGCGTTGTTGTTGACGATGAGAGTGAGTTTCCCCAGATGATGTCGTCCATGGCAAAAGAATCCAATGAATTCTTGAATTCGGCCACAGTGAAGCTCACGTGCGAAAAGGCCGCCGGCGCGATGAAACCGAACCACTGAACTCCCGCCGTTCCTTCGTTGCAACTGCCCCCGGTACGCGTATCCAACAGGTCAAAAGTCTTCGTGGCCCATCCCGCAGTGACAGTTCCGCACTCACTCTCAACCGCGCTGAAAAATCCACCAAAGAAATTGATCGGTTTGGTAAAATTGAGAGTGACGTTGCCGAGGTCAAACGCTGGTGCCACTTCGAAAAATTGACGTCCGCCGAAGGTGGTGTTGAAGCCCGTTTGCACATTGCCGGTTGCACGAACACCCGCATCTGCGTCAGACACCCCTGAATAAGTTGCCGTGACACCTTGCCCCAAATCGAAAATCTTGCCGTTAACCAGCCCTTCAAAATTGTTGAGAGCAAAGGGCGTTGCACCAAGCGCTCCGAGCATTGCCTCGCGCGCAGTCGTGGAATTCGGCGCGTTCGTTGCGTTGGGCAGTATAATGCCGGTTCAGATATCAGCACCGGAAAAAATCTGTGCTCGACTTGTTGCCGGCATTGCCGCGGTAATGCTGACCGCGGCCACAGTCATAAGTAGGTTTCGTGTAGTAAGTATTTATTTATTTGTTTGTCTGTTTGAATGACGAGATGAATATCGAGTTGATGAAAATGCGCGGCGTCAGAGATTGCAGGCGTTCGAAAAATTGAAGGTTTCGACTGCGGAAACGGCAAATGGTCCTGTCATGTTCGGACACCGCGCATACGATGTTTGCGCGCGCTGAATCCACGCGAATGAGTCCCCCTGCACACCGAACTCGCTGAACAAATGCACACCATCAATTGCGTTAAGCCCACCCGGAAAATCCGATTCAAGCACCATCAGATATTTTCCGGCGCGAATGATCGTGCCGTGCGGCAGCGTTACACTTTGAAACAGATCGCTGTTGGTGAGCACAAACCCCGAAACATCAATGTCAGCATTGGTCGGGTTCACAAGCTCCACCCAACCCCCCGGCGCATTGCCGTTGGACTGTACTTCGTTAATGCGAATTGGTGACGCAACAACTTTAATGGTTTTTTGCGCAGTAATTGCGCCGATAGTCACGGTGATGGTCGCCGTACCAGCCGAGACGCCGAATATTCGTCCGTCGGCGGGATTAACAATTGCGACATCGGGCGTTGCTGAGCCGAACACCGGCGCGGCAGCAAGTATCACCGTGCCGAACTGATCTTGCGGAACACTGATAGCGTGCGTCGTCTCGCCCAGCTCAATTGTCTCTGATGTCGTCGTCAGTGCGATGCTGCTGAGTACTCGAACCGCGCTGTCACCGGCCGGATAGCCGCCCCTGTCTCCAATGTCGGTCGGGCCGTAAGTGGTGCACGCACCAGGTAATGCAAAGAGGAGAACCAGAGCGCCCACCGCGCCGCGTCGCAAACGGTGGCTGGAATAGAGTCGATCAGTTTGTTGCATGGAATTTTCGGGATTGAAGAGCGGCACCTGCATGGGCACCTTGTTTCGATACGCTACGTAGCGTATCGTTATTATCTATGCCATCACGGAAATCTTTGATACCGGCCGGCCCCGGCCGACCACGAAGCCAGGAAGCACGACGCGCGGTACTCGACGCGGCACGTTACCTGCTCGAAAAACGCGGCTACGCCGCCACGACAATCGAGGCCATCGCCGCTAAATCGGGCGTTGCCAAAACCACCATCTACCGCGGCTGGCAAAACCGAGCCGCGTTACTCATCGAACTCCTCGTCGAAGTGGTCAACGAAGCAGCACCGCCACCGAATCGAAGTCCTTCACTGCAAGCGCTCCGCACCGAACTCCGTCTCGGCGCCATCGCGCTGGGTGGTATTAGCGGAATGCTGTTGAACTCATTGTTAGGTGAAGCGCAACAGGATCCCGATGTTCGCACAGCATTGTTGAACGGTCTCTTTTATCCCCGACGCGAAGCCTCCGTGAACGCCATCAAACAGGCACAAGCTCTCGGTGAACTGCGCTCCGACGTGCCCCCGCACGTCGCGGTCGATCTGCTTTTTGGACCGCTGTTCTATCGCATGTTCGTGCAGCACGAGCCCGTGACTGAACAGTTCATACGTCAGACATTGCGCTTCACGTTGGAAGGCCTTTCAACGACTGCATGATATGACGCGCTTGTCGCCACGCTCTCGTCCAATTCTCGCCACATTGTCGCTGGCACTCAGATGAACCAACTTCGCTTGTTTGGGGGCGCTGTTCTCGAATCAAACGGCGTTCCTGTTACGGGACGAGCCGCGCAACGCCATCGCACCGCGTTGCTCGCATTGCTTGCAACAACACGTCGACGGTTTCGCAGTCGCGATCAACTTATCACTCTGCTCTGGCCAGAGACGGATGCCGAGCGCGGACGTCGCATGTTGTCAGATTCGATCTATCGTATCAATCAGGCTTTGGGCGGAAACGTACTCGTTGGTCCCGGCGAAGATGTGCGAATGAATCGCGATCAGATTACATCCGATGTTGCGGCGTTCGAAGATGCCATGGAAGCGCGCGATTATCCGACGGCAGTTTCACTCTATACCGGCGCCTTTCTTGACAGCTTCTTTCTTCCGGGTTCCCCGGAATTTGATCGATGGATGGAGATTGAACGCGAACACTACGCGCAATCGATGGCGAAAGCACTCGAAGCGTTGGCGCTTGCAGCAAGTGGCGCGCGGCTCGTCACGGAAGCGGTTGATCACTGGCAACAGCTGGCATTGCTCGTACCCGATGATTCGCGCATAGCGATGGAACTCATGCGCGCACTCGAAGTCGCGGGCAATCGTGCCGGCGCGTTGCGTCACGCGAAACGTCACACTGAGTTGTTGCGTGAGACACTGGGTTTCGATCCCGATCGCGGTGTGCAGGAACTTGCCACAACCATCGCATCGAGAAATGTGCCGAGGGATTTGTCACGGAATTTTGCGCGACCGGTTATTCGAAGCATTGCAAAACCTGTCACAAAAAAAGCGGGCCCTGATGCGAAAACCTATGACTTGTACGTGCAAGCGCGTTTTCATTGGCACAAACGTCTCGAGGAAAGTTTGCTCTTGTCGGTATCGCTATTTGAACAAGTACTCGCGCGCGAACCCATGTATG